>JAAZEC010000210.1 GCA_012512495.1 Erysipelothrix sp. | reverse complement strand
CGCTATGGCAAGGAGCTCTATCTTGCAGCAAAAGCAGGGGTGCCAGATCCCGAAATGAATCCTTCGCTTAAAAGGAAAATTGCTGAAGCGAAATCAAACCAGGTACCTGCGCACGTCATTGAGAATGCAATCAAGAAAGCAATAGGAGGCTCAGGCGAGGACTACAAAGAAGCCCGCTATGAAGGCTTCGGTCCAGGAGAGTCCACCGTCATTATTGACTGCTTGAGTGACAATGCCAATCGAACGATTGCCGATATCAGGGCAGCCTTCAACAAGGCACATGCCAAGCTCGCTAGCAGTGGCGCCGTCTCCTTCATGTACGACCAGCTAGGAGTCTTTGTCTTCAAGTACGAAGATTCGGATGGTCTCCTCGAGAAGCTTCTCGAAAATGAGGTCGATGTCATTGAACTAGAGAGCGATGATGATTACTTAGAATTGATTGTGGATCCAACTCATTTCCATAGTGCTCGTGAAGTCCTCGACGTCGTGTTAGGTGAGGATGCGAATTATTTAGTCAATGAAGTCCGTTGGGTAGCTCAATCGGAAGTTACATTACAGTCAGAAGAGGATCAAGAACTATTCAATCGATTACTGAGTTTGCTTGACGAAGTTGACGATGTACAGCACGTTTATCACAATGTATCATTAAATAACTAACGAGTGTATCTAAACACTCGTTTTTTATTGTTCTGTTCAGTTTGAACTATCGTTCTTATTGACAACAATAAACAAAGAACAAGAAAGAATAAATATGAACAAAAAATGTCTTGTCAAGCGATAAGCTTTTTGTTACGATTATTTAAGAAATCGCTTACAGCGTCAGAAAGGATATGTATATGGCTTACATTTTAGTACTAGATCAAGGAACAACCAGTTCACGCGCCACTGTCTATAATGAGAAGGGTGAAAAAATCTCTTTAGAACAACAGGAGTTTGAACAGTATTATCCAAAACCTGGCTGGTGGGAACAAGATCCAATGGATATTGTCGACACCGTCATCACCACCTCCAAGGCAGCGCTCAAGAAAGCGGGCATTACCGCCTCTGATGTGGATGCCGTAGGGATTACGAATCAGAGAGAGACCACTGTTATCTGGGACAAAGAAACAGGCGTCCCCGTACACAATGCGATCGTCTGGGGCTGCCGAAGAACCTCAGACATCTGTAAGGAGCTCATTGCCGATCCTAGAGCACCCATGGTCAATGAAAAAACCGGACTGGTCATCGATGCGACCTACTCAGCATCCAAGATCCGTTGGCTCTTTGAAAACGTCGAAGGCCTAAGGGAACGCGCCGAAAAGGGTGAAGTACTCTTTGGGACGGTCGATACCTGGCTCATCTACAACTTAACTAACAAGAAAGTACACGCTACTGATTACAGTAATGCCTCACGCACCATGCTGTTCAATGTCAAGACCGGCGAATGGGACAAGGAATTGCTGGAGTATGTCGGCGTACCAGAAGCCATCTTACCCGAAGTTAAGCCATCCGTTGGCTACTTTGGTGATGTTGATTGTTCAATCTATGGAGCACCCATTCGAATCACCGGCGTCGCAGGTGATCAACACGCGGCACTCTTTGGGCAAGCTTGCTTCGACGATGGTGATGCTAAGAATACCTACGGGACTTCCAACGTCCCGATGAT
>JAAZEC010000001.1 GCA_012512495.1 Erysipelothrix sp. | reverse complement strand
TCAGGGATATGGTCTTTCGGAAGCATCACCAATTATATCGGCCAATAGCACGGAGTTTCACAAACTTGGCTCATCGGGCAAACCTGTACCACGAATGGAGATTATGATTACAGATGACGATATGAATCCCCTACCCGTTGGTGAGAAGGGTGAGATAATTGTTCGTGGAGGCAATGTGATGAAAGGGTATTGGAAAAATCCCGAAGCAACTGCAGAAACTATTGTTGATGGGTGGTTGCGTACTGGTGACATGGGCTATCTTGATAAAGATGGCTATCTGTATGTATTGGGTCGTACTAAGTCGTTGCTGATTAGTAACGATGGCGAGAAGTTTTCGCCCGAAGGCATAGAAGAATCCATAATGGCTACGTCTAAATATATCGACCAATGTGTGTTGCACAACAACCAAAGTACTTATACTACAGCGCTATTGACCCTAAACAGTGAAGCATTGAAAAAACAAACCTCCCACCCTGCTGAAGCCGTCAAGCTAATTGCTGATGCACTTGCTCAGTATCTGAAGGGTGGAAGTAACGACAATCTCTTTCCTTATCGTTGGATTCCTTCGGCTTTTGCAGTGATTGAAGAGCCTTTTAGTGAAAAGAACGGATTGGTAAATTCCACCATGAAGATTGTGAAACACAAGGTGTATGAACGGTATGCACAAGAAATTGAGATGCTACATACGGCAGAGGGCAAACGACCTAACTCTGAGAGGAATTTGAAGGTGTTGGGGAAACTACTAATGTAGAGAAGAGACCCACCCCGCTCCCGCACGAATTCTTTCGTATGGGTTGATATGATAATATCAATAAGCAATACTGGTTTATCGTATATGTAATACTATTAAGTTGAAAAAATAGTGTAGCTTTGCACTCAAAAGAATTTACTATGAAAACAAGAGATGTATATCTTTATATGATCACATCAGGTTTGATTTTCCTGGTCTTGTATTTTAACTATTTGTTTGATTTTCTTGCTCCAAAATGGGAAAATTACTTCTTTCAATTTGAATACCTTCTATTTTTGGTTTTCTTCGTGAATGTAATTAGAGGGCATCTAAGAAAGAAGAAGTAATAACGCCGCTCCCGCTCCAATCCCTTCGTTTGGTTTTATTTGAATAGATCATTCATTACGTTCAAAATGATTGTAGCCACTTTTGTCCTTTGCTTCTTGAATTCTTAGCGTGAAAACTTTTAGTTAAATCTTAATCTCACCTACCCCTTTACTCCTATTAACAATGTAAACTCCAATAAACACCAGTGCAATAGCTATCCCTTTTAGAGGTCCAAAAGCATCAACTCCGATTATAGAAGCGGCAATGGTGGCCACGATGGGCTGAACGTTGTTGTACATACTGGCAACTGTGGGGCGTAAATTCTTCTGTCCAATGGGAACCATCAGGTAGGTGAAAAAGGTGCTGCCCAATACTACAAAAGCTATATCTCTATAAATAGTGAAGGGAATAACTGAATAATCGATGTGCAGAAACTCAGCTTGACCAAAAGGGAGATAAACGATGGATGCAAAAAGAAACATCCATTTCATCAATGTGATAGGCGAGTATTTTTCGACAAAGTTTTTAAAGAATACAAAATAGGTAGCATAACTTACTTGTGCTAAAAAGACCAAGAGAATTCCCATCATTTT
>JAAZEC010000028.1 GCA_012512495.1 Erysipelothrix sp. | reverse complement strand
TGAAAGCTTTCTGGCTGATAAGCTGGTAGTGATGGGAGTTGGTGTGCCCTTCGATGCCAGAGCCTGAGATAACATTGAGGCTTTCAAAGCTTGCTGCTTTTATACCTAATCCCTGTGTGTAGTCAATTATGGATTGAGCAATAGGATGGCTTGAGCCAGCTTCAATGCCTGCCATTAATGAGGCTATTTCTGTTTCTGAGTATTTATCAGTGAGAGTATCTAGGGCTAAGACTTTGAAGTCACCAGTGGTTAGGGTTCCTGTCTTGTCTAGGACCATGACATCTGCTTTACTGGCAAGTTCTAGGGCTTCCCTATCTTTGATGAGGAGGCCTCGTGATGCGCCTAAACTAGTGCTTCTGGCAATGACCAAGGGGATGGCCAAACCTAGGGCATGGGGACAGGCGATGACGAGGGTGGTAACTGTGTATCTAATGGCTGTGTCAATATCGGCAATGATTGTCCAGATAATGAACGCGATGAGGGAGACGGCTAGAGCGATATAGAAGAGCCAACCGGCTACCTTGTGTGCCTGGTTTTCTGCCTTAGATGGCTGGTTCTGTGCCTGACTTATGAGTGTGCTGACTTGGGAGATGAATGATTTATCTCCGGTTTGTTGGATCTTGATGAAGAGGATACCGGAGCCGTTGGTGGAACCACCGATAACCTGGTTACCGACTGTCTTCTCGACTGGTTTGGCTTCGCCGGTGAGTAGGGCTTCTTTGACGCGTGACTCACCTTGGATGATGATGCCATCGGCGGGGATACTTTCGCCGGCTTGGACGCGGACGATATCACCGACTTGTAATGAAGTGATGGGACGAACCTCGATGGTTTCGTCTGCTAGTACCACGTGGGCATCTTTGGGTAGGAGTGCGGCTAATGATTTTTGTGCATCACCGGCGTCACCGACTGCTTTCATTTCTATCCAGTGACCGAGTAACATGATTAAGACGAGTGATGCGAATTCGAAGAAGAAATCCATCACGTGCATATGGCTGGTGTAGCGGATAATGACGGCGTAGACACTGTATAGATAGGAGACGGATAAGCCTAGTGAGACTAGGGCCATCATGCCTGGTGCTTTTTGTTTGAGTTCTGAGATAGCGCCTACAAAGAAGGGCTTACCACCGTATATTAAGAGGATGGTTGAGAGTAGCGCTGCTAGGATATCAGAGTATTGGAAACTGAACTGAAATGGCAGTGAGACCCCCATCATGGGTGATAACACTAAGATTGGTAGTGCTAGTGGTAGTGACCATAGGAAAAGTTGTTTAAAATCTGCGTGATGATGATCATGATGATTAGAGTGATTGTGATGTTCATCATGATTGTGTTCGTGATGTTCAGAATGATGATCATGATGGTGTTCATGGTGATTATTGTGTTGATGATCATGGTGTTCATGGGAATGGTCTGTCATAGGATAAACCTCCAGTCACTAGCTATTATAGCACCATCATAACCATCACATGAGTGGCTTACTTCAATATGAAAAAACTATCACTGTTTGATTCAGCGATAGTTTTAACTTAATGTCCTGTTATGCTTCTTCAAGCTCCGAGATGATGATTTTCTTCATTTTCATCAACTTTTGGATTTGGGTATCTGTCTTTGACAGCTCATTCATATTGTGGGGAACTATCTGCCAGGATAAGCCAAACTTATCCTTAGCCCAGCCACACTGGGCACTCTCTTCAACGTGGGATAGCTTCTCCCAGTAGTAGTCTATCTCGGCTTGGTCTTCACATTCGATGACCAGGGAGATCGCTTCAGTGAAACGGAAGATTGGGCCTCCATCCAGGGCGATGAACTTCTGGGAATTCAATGAAAACTCAGCCGTAAGCACCTTACCAGTCATACCCTCGAAGTGTTCATCGAGGTGTTCATCTGGGTAGAGCTCAATACTATGAATCGTGGAATTTGGAAACACACCCATATAATAATGGATGGCTTCCTCACAATTATTATCACCAAACCACAGGCATGGTACAATTTCTCTCATGGTTTACTCCTTTCACAGGACATCCTTGATTTCATTATACCCTTCACCTGTTATGTTGAGTACTCACACGCTACTCTTCTTTTTCGCTCGTTTCACTCTCTTTATCAACCATGATCAGAGGTCTTCTCTTGTTGTGTCTTCTGAAGGTTACAATCCCAATGATTGAGAGAACGATGATCCCAATGACGATAGGAAGGTAGTAAACGATTCCTACGATCAGGTTCTCGAAGCTAGCGATGGTACCATTCACCATTTGAGTGAACGCTTCTGAGACCTTAGCACCTAGGGATGTTTCAGATGATAAGCGATTCTCATCGGCGATTTCTCTCATTGATATAGTAATAGTCACATTGTCTGACTTGTCCTCAATATCAAGGTTGACACCCTTGAGGTAATTGATTTCTAGCTCTACCTGAGATAAGCGTTCCTCTAATAGAACGACCGCTTCCAGAGTTTCAGCCGTTGTTATAAGTTCTAACAAGCGCGCATGTTGGGTCTCGAGGGATTCAATCCTTAGGTTGTTATCGCGGTAGTCTTTGGAGACATCTTCACTAGTCATGGTCTGATTCGTGAAGGACATGCCATCGAAGTTCTCATTGAACTCGTCTAGATTGTCATAGGGAATCAGGTAGACCGCTTGAACTGTACGGCTTGATGCGTAACGCTCATCGGCCTTGTTACCGGAGACCTGTAGTGACTTAATACTGCCACCAAGTGCACGTGCCGACGTACTGAACTTCTCTAGGTCTTCATCAAAATTCTTGGACTCTAAACCATAATGAATGTTCGTAATGATCTTATTGGTATCAGTACTCTCGTCAATCTCACCTTCATTGAAGGTTGGTTCTTCACCATCACCAAACTCGTAATCATCGTTACTGTTTGAATCATTTACCGGTGGAAGGCCTGGCTCATTTCCTCCATTACCACTGTTATCGCTGGAAGTGCGGGCACAGCCCACAATCACTAATAACACCACCAGCAACACTGCTAGTTTCTTAAACATACTTAACCTCCTATGGGTTTACCATTTTCCATGTGGAATCCTTGTAGTAATACCAATCACTTCCTTGAAACTTTGCCTCATAGATCTCGTCATCAGCCACGTAGTAGTACTGACCCATCTCCAGTCTTTCTGGTGAATACAGTTCTATTTCAGTGAGCTCTAACGATTGTAGAGTAACTTCGTAGCCCTTTTCTGTGCTACTTTCAACTTGAAGGATAACCTGATAGATTGTTAGAACATCTTCGTCTTTATCGTTAAATGACGGAGCTTCCGCACTATCATTATTGACGCTCTCCCCATCACCTGTTGACATCCGATTGCCCTGTAACTGCTGAGTAATCAATACGGCAATGAGTAGGATCAAGGCGAAGCTCGCGGCTAACCTGAACTTGGGGAGTAAATCCCAGGATTTCTTATTAAAATGTTTCGTTATCTGTGAAGTATTATCCCGTTGATAGGCATTTACTTCCTTCTTGATCTTGTTGAATTCGTTAAGGTTATTCATGACTATCATCTCCTAACTCTATGCGAAGCAGCGCTAAGGCCTTCTTGATTTGTCTTCGGACGGTCGGCTCGGACATGGCTGTCACTTCAGCGACTTCATTCAATGTCAGTTCGTTGAAGAACCTCAGATTAATCAGGGTCTGATAGCTTTGAGGGAGCTGTTGGATCGCTTC
>JAAZEC010000027.1 GCA_012512495.1 Erysipelothrix sp. | reverse complement strand
TTAATGGCTTCCACTTCACCTTTGTGAGCATCAGAAGTTACGAGCTTTACTCCTTTAAGTCCTCTATGGATGAGCTCCTCATAGACCGCTTTCCAACTTTCATTGCTTTCTGTATTAGCAATTCGAAAACCTAGAACTTCACGTTGTCCTTGTGAACTAATCCCTAATACCAGGTTGAAAGCTTTCGACACAACTCGTTTTTCTTCGCGCACTTTAAGGTAAAGAACATCACTAAAGAGAAATGGATAATCAATGTCAAACTTCTTATTGAGAAAGTCTTCAACTTGTTGATCAAGTTGAGTCGTCAGGGAACTGATGAATGATTTGGACACCGACTTTCCACAGAGTTCTTCCACGATTTTAGTCACTTTACAGGTAGAAACTCCTTGCACATACATTTCGAGCATCGAAGCAATCAGAGCTTGTTCATGACGCTGATAGCGTTCAAAGAGGGTGGGCGAGAACTGTCCATCTCTAGTCCGTGGAACATTTAATTCAAGCTGACCAATCCGGGTGACATACTCACGCGGATAGTAACCATTCCGTTGAGAAACGCGCTGATGATCTCGGACATAGTCGGCGACTTGGATATACTCATCTCGTTGGTTCTCCATTAATTGGTTCAAGATAGTCGTTAAGAGTTGTTTGGATAGGTCGTTAGCTCCTGACTTCTCGATGATTGCTTGTATGTCTTCCATCTTTAAAGTAAAATTGACTTGTGCCATAGTGTTCTCCCTTATGTGTTTGTTTGGCTACTAACATCATAACAGAGCTCTATGGCTTTTTAACTTTTACACAATTATACGGACTTTATCGTAATAAAACGATTACTTGTGTGCTTAAATATAATTTCTCGTCCTCGATATTCATAGGTCCGATATGCTCCATCACTGACAAACACATATTTACTAGGAACCTGCGTTGATAATCCGATTAGATTTAAGGCATGGTTTTCACTTGGACAGATTGTCCATGAGAACTTATCGGCAAGTTTATTAGCTACTTCGTCCACACTCGGATAGCTGTTTTCTTGTAGTAACTGACTAAATTTAGGAATTGTATATGAACCATCAATTAGCCTAGCTGTTTTCCCATCTGCTTCAAGACGCAAGAATATAGATTTGATCGTATTCACATTTCCTAAATAATAAAAATCATTACCAGCTTAGTCACCGGCTCGGTCATATTTACGAAAATAATCTTACTAAGACCACAAATTAAAATATGAATCCGCATTATCTGACTATTACTTTTAATCCAAGTTTATTTAGTTGTGTTAATTGTGGTGGTTAATTCTGCTGCTTGGGTGCTACCTTATTGCAACTTTATGCTATTTTTTACTATCTCTAAGCATCAAAAAACCCACTGAATAGTGGGTTTTGAGTACAAAACATGTAATATAAATTAACGTTTTGAGAATTGAGGTGCCCTACGTGCCTTCTTAAGACCGTATTTGTAACGTTCCTTAGCACGAGCATCACGAGTTAAGAACCCAGCTGACTTAAGCACAGCACGATAGTCTCCGCTTGCCTCAAGAAGTGCTCTAGAAATACCATGGCGCATCGCTCCAGCCTGACCTGTAAAGCCACCACCATTAACATTTACTTTAACATCAAAAGTACCTTGTGTTTCAGTCACCTCAAAAGGTGAACGAACAACCATCTTCAATGTTTCCAAAGGTAGATAATCATCAATACTTCTGCCATTCACTGTAATCTCACCAGTACCAGGAGTCAAATAGACACGAGCCACGGATGATTTACGACGTCCAGTCCCTTGATAGGAAACTGATTTAGTTTTCTTTACGACCATAATAACCTCCTTAGCCCTTTATCTTCAACTCAACTGGTTGTTGAGCTTGGTGTGGATGTTCAGAACCCTCATAAACAAACAAGTGTGTACGTTGTCTGTCTGCAAGTTTTGTATGAGGCAACATGCCTAATACAGCCTTCTCAACCCATTGAACCGGATACTTTTCACGCATAGTACGTGTTGAACGAGTCTTAAGACCCCCAGGATATCCAGTATGTCGGTAATACATTTTCTTAAATTCTTGATCTCCACTTACGACAGCCTTACCAGCATTAATAATGATAACAAAGTCTCCTGAGTCAACATGAGGTGTATAAGTCACCTTGTGTTTACCACGAAGAACTGTTGCTACTTCACTCGCAAGACGTCCAAGTGTTTGTCCTTCAGCATCGACAATATACCATTGTCTAGTTACTGTACTTGGTTTGGCCATTGTTGTTTGGCGCATGTTAATTCCTCCTTACCAAAGGTAGTTTCCGGGGCTACATTTGGCATAAGTGCCATCTATTATTCTACTTTTTAATAGCACCATAGTCAAGTCAAATCGTTTTTCTAAGCATTAAAAAATTCAAAAATGTAAGAGTCTATCCACTTTCGATGGACATTGTGCTCTCTATGCACCGTCCACAAGCAAGATTTCACTCCCAAAAGCTGATTAATCAGGATCGAAGGATTCTTCCGCGAAGAGTTCACATTGATCGCCAGGAAATGAGGTCTCGTCAAAAATTGAAACAATAACGAGTTAACCAAGAGACCAAGCAGCACATTATCATACTTACTAATCGGCTGAATCAACTGTCCCCTCATGACCTCACTCGCATGTCTTCTAAACCAGAACACCAACCGTGGATCAAACGACTCAATACAATAGCGTCCAGGATACTCCTTCAAAATACGATATGTTTCCTGAGCCAACAGTTTATCACGCTGGCCATTCTTTAACTCCACAATCACTTCAACCCTTGAATCCACCATACTCAACACTTCAACAAGCGTCGGAACCTTAAACTCTCTAAGCTGTTCAAGCGTCAACTGGCTCACTTTAAGCTCAGAACCCTCCAGACGGGACAAAGAATCATCATGATAAACCACGACCTGATCATCCTGTGATAATCTCACATCCAATTCAAGTCCATAACCCTTTTTGATAGCCAGCTCAAACGCTTCCAAGCTGTTCTCCTTCACACTCTGATCAGAAGAATACAAACCACGATGGGCATACTTACGTTGATAAAATGACTTCCTTTGAAAAGACGGAGCAATCAAAATCACATACAGTACTAAAACCAGTAACACCCAAATCATGATTAGGCCTTCGCTTGATATTCAGTCACTGTAATATCACCATGTTTAACTTGTGACATCGTAACCAAAGCCAACGCCACAAACAGAGTCGCATAAGGGAACAACACTTCATAACCAATTAAATCAAACAAGAAACCCGACAGAATCGGAGTCACAATCTGAGCCGACATGGAGAAAGTGTAATACAAACCAGTATAACGACCAACATCGCCCGCCTTCGCCATCTCAAGCACCATCGGCAACGAGTTAACATTAATCGCCGCCCAAGCCGTACCCGCTAACACGAAATTGACATACATTAGTGGACTGAAACTCTGATAGAAACCAGCCGTCAAGAATACGACAGCCAACAGAATGACCCCACCAATAATTGTCTTCTTACGACCAATCTTCGACGCCAACTGCCCAATCGGAATAAAGCTAACAATCGCACCCACATTCGCAAACAGTAAGATACGAGAAGCATCCGCCCCAGTCAAACCGATCTGCAAAGTAGCATACCTTGAAAACGCTGATATAACCGCATTATAACCCATAAACCACAAACTAATAGACAATAGAATAAAGACCAAAGAACGCTTAACCGCTTTAGGCAACGCTCCCGTTCCCTCTTCAGGTTCAATCTCCTCAATCTCAAAACGCTCAGTATCCTCAGCCATTTCCTTGGCCCACTGATTCTCACGAATCGTCACCATCATGACCACTAGACCCACCAGCATGAAACCAGCAACCAACAGGAACACAGGATAGTAACCCATCTTCGTTGGATCAAGTAGACTCAAGCCAATCAAAGCAACCACGCCACCAACAGCACCCATAAGGTTAATAATCGCATTCCCCTTAGAACGCAATGGCTTGATCGTTACATCCGGCATCAGAGCCACAGCAGGCGAACGATACGTCGCCACGAAGATTAGCACAATCCCCAACGCAATGATAAACAAGATTAGATTCTTCTGCGAGGAAGCAAAAGGCAGAGCCAGCATACCAATCAAAGTAGCAATAGTACCCACAATGATAAACGGCATTCTCTTCCCAACCTTCGTGATCGTCTTATCCGACAACGCCCCAAAGAAAGGCAACATGAACAAGGCCAAGATATTATCCAAAGACATAATGAAGCCCGTAAAAGTATCAGAAACCCCCAAATCGGTCTTCAACATCAACGGAACCGCGAAATCATACAACTGCCAGAAACTGGAAATTGTCATAAAAGCAATCCCAACCAGTAACGTACGCTTAATATTAAGTTTCATTCTCTCCTCCAAATATTACTAACAATCCAATTTTACCATATTCCAATAGCGATTTAGTTAAGTTTGTGACAAGATTTTACCATTCACCATCAACTGGTAATAGCACATGTCATGAAACTCACCAAATTTATATCCAACCTCGCGAACCAGCCCCCTAAACTCAAAGCCAAACCGCTCATGAAGCGCAATACTCGCCACATTACTCGACGTAATTTCAGACACAACCGTATGCACATCCTGACGAGCCCTCGCAATATCAAGAATCGCAAACATCAAATCAGAACCATAACCCTCGCCTCGATTACTCCAATCCACATAGATACACAAGTTCACACTATAGAGGTAGCCATCATCACTACCAAACGGTGACAAACCCGTATACCCCACTATCTTGTCATCCACCTCAAACACCAGAATCGGATTATTCTCCTGATGGGCATCAAACCACACTCCCCGCTGAGCCTCACTCTGTGGATTAATATCATAGGTCGCATTACTGTACTTGATTGCATCATTATAGATCTTCGTCATTGCCGGAATATCATCCCGCATCGCATATCGAATCATACATTTCACTTCCTTTAATAAACATTGTAACAAAAAAAGAGGACCCATTCAGATCCTCCATCTTCATTACTCCTTCATCTTAGGATCCAGCGCATCACGCAATCCATCACCCAAGAGGTTCAAAGCTAGTATAGCGACCATGATAGCAACCCCAGGGAACGTCGTCAGATGCGGGTAATCCCTCAAGTATGGCCTGCCATCACTCAGCATAGCACCCCATTCAGGACGTGGAGGCTCAAGCCCCAACCCCAGGAATCCAAGGGAAGCCGCTGAGAGAATCGCCGTCGCAACACCCAGCGTCGACTGAACGATCACCGGAGCCAGGGTATTAGGCAAGATGTGCTTGATCACGATATTATGATTCTTAATCCCAAGTGCTCGTGCCGCCTCAATAAACTGTTCCTCCTTCAAGGAGATAACACTCGCTCGCGTAATTCTCGCAAACTGAGGAATAGAACCAATCCCCACCGCAATCATTACATTCGTCAAGCCACCACCTAGTGAGGACACGATCGCAATCGCCAGCAACATACTAGGAATAGCCAACATGATATCGACAATTCTCATTAATAGACCATCAAACCAGCCACCAACATAGCCCGCGATCGCACCCAGCAAGCCGCCAATAAACAAGGCAATACCGACCGAAATCAGTCCTACTCGCAGTGAAACACGCGAACCATAAACAACTCTAGAGAATATATCCCGTCCAAAGTTGTCCGTACCAAACCAGTTCACAGCATTGGGCAACGCAAATTTATTCGTCAAATCCTGTTCACGATAGGAAAAAGGAGCAATATAGTCAGCAAAGATAGCCATAACAATGAGCGTTACTAGCACCACTAAACCAACCACGGCCAGTTTGTTCTTACGCAGCCTGATCCACATTTCCTGCCACGGTCCAACCGTGGTATTCGTACTCTTACGTTTAAACATAGACATCACCCTCAATTTATCTGTTCACGAATCTTAGGATCCAAGAAGCCATACGCAATATCCACCACCAAGTTAATCAGTGTAAACGTCAGTGCAATCAGGATAACACCGCCCTGGACGATCATCATATCTCGCGTACGAATTCCCTGAACAACCATCGACCCCAAACCCGGAATACCAAAGATAGTCTCCGTCAACACAGCACCACCCAGCAAGGAACCAAACTGTAAACCAATAACCGTAACCACTGGAATCAAAGCATTCCTAAGCGTGTGGCGATTTACCACTAGAAACTCACGCAAACCCTTAGCACGGGCTGTACGGATGTAATCCTGACGATGGACCTCCAACATGCTGGAGCGGGTCATACGCGCTATAATAGCTGCTGAACCCGATCCTAGCGCAATCGCAGGCAACACCATCTGTTGCCACGTGCCATAGCCCGAGGATGGTAACCAACCTAGCGTCAATGAGAACAACAATATCAAGAGCATCCCCTGCCAGAACACCGGCATCGAGACTCCCAACAAGGCCACAAACATTGAACCATTATCAATCCAGGTATTCTGTTTCACCGCCGAAATAACTCCTAACGGAATCCCAATCCCCACAGCCACCAGAATAGAAGTCGCTGCCAGCTTAATCGTGTTAGGGAACCTTGACTCAATCTCCTCATTAACCGGGCGATTGGTCAAATAAGAGCGACCCAAGTCACCATCAATAAAGACACCCTTGGTGTAACGGAAATACTGCGTAAAGAAAGGATCATTGAGACCCATCTCTTCTCTCAACTGTTCAATCTGTTCACCCGTCGCCTGCTCACCTAAAATCATTCTCGCTGGGTCTGCCGATGAAAAGTGCATCAGCGAGAAAATGATGAACGTGACCGCAAACAAGACAGGAATCACTAAAATAATTCTTCTAAAAATATAGCGAACCACCAAAATCACAACCTTTCAAGAAACAGAAGGGCCAGCCAACAGGCTGACCCCTACCGAATCATTAGCTACTAAAAGATACCGTATCCAATCGGTGGTGTCCCGCAGGATGTTGTTTGAATCCTTCAACATTCGAACGAATACCACTTAAGTTTTCACCAGTCCAAGTGAAGATCCAAGGTGCATCCTCACGAATGATTTCTTGAGCTTCTTTATAGGCGACAAGTCTTGCGTCTTGATCAGCCGTTGTACGACCTTCATCAAGTAGTCTATCCACATCAGCATTCTTATAGAATGTTCTGTTTCCAGCCTCACCAACTTGTGAGCTATGGAATAATGCATACAGACCATAGTCGGCATCTGCCGTTACAGTCGTCCAACCTAAGATGAACATATCATGCTTTCCAGCAGCTGTATCTTCTAGGTATTGACCCCATTCAACGATTTCAACAGACACTTCAATTCCCACAGCCTCTAATTGGCTTTGAACAATCGTTGCGATGTCGATCCGTTGTTGGTTTTCATTCGTCCACAGCGTAGTACTAAAGCCATCAGGGTAACCAGCATCTGCCAGTAACTCTTTAGCCTTCTCTACATCCACAGCATATTCTTCAAGATCAAGGTTTGCACCAAATACGTTAGGTCCAAGAGGTCCCGTCGCAGGCGCACCAACACCAGCATACACCGTTTCAACTACCGCATTCATATCAAGCGCATAGTTAATTGCCTGACGAACACGAACATCATCAAATGGTTCTTTCACTGCATTAAATCCAATATAAGTTGTCGAAAGGTTCGCATCTCTTTCTAAGACTAAGTTATCGTCATTTTCAACTCTCGTAACATCAGAAGGTTGAATATCAAACGCGATATCTAATTCACCAGTCTCTAACTGAATTGTTCTCACTGAGTTATCAGTCACGGCTTTAAAGGTAACATTTGGAATCTTAGGCGCATCGCCCCAGTAGTCTTCATTCTCAACTAGCACAATACTATCGCCAGTCGTCCATGAGACAAACTTGTAAGGTCCAGTACCCACTGGATTGAGACCATAGTCTTCGCCACCATCTGTAACAGCTTTTTCGTTAAGAATCGCTGCCGCAGGGTGAGCCAAGTGAGTCAAAAGCGGAGCAAACGGTGAACCAGTCACGATCCGAACTGTATGTTCATCTACTACAACCACTTCGGAAATAGCCCCCACAATGTGTGAGATGTTCGGTGATTCAAGTCCACGCTCTAAGGTAAACTTAACATCGTCCGCAGTCAGTGCTTCACCATTGGTGAAGACCACATCATCGCGAAGCTTGAACTCGAATGTCGTATCATCAACCTGTTCCCACTCAGTAGCCAAACCTGGAACTAAATCAAGATCCTCAGTCTGAACAATCAAAGTGTCATAAATCTGTCTCGTCACCCGTGATGACGCCTGGTCATTGGTAGCTTGTGGGTCTAAGCTAATCGCATCAGCACCCATGCCAACCACTAATGTATCTTTGCCTACACCATCACCATTATTAGTACCTGTTGATGAACAGGCACTTACAAATAGGAGCAAGGCTAGCGTAACCAATAAGATACTTACTAGTCTTTTTTTCATACTGTCCTCCTTGTATATTCTTTATGAATATTTACCAAAGTATATTTCATAAACTTTGAGGTGTCAACAAATCTATTACATTTAATTTGAAATAATTTACTTTCGTTTTCATTTTGTTACATCAGGAGATAAAAAAAGACTCATCAAGCCTTTTGACGAGTCCACCTAATCAAATAAACCAAACCATACATCACAATCCACATCACAATCAGGACAAGTGCCATGATCAACACATAGCCTGGATTGCCAAGCCAACCCTCAAACAGTTCTATCGGTGAATCGGGAGCAGGCCAATTAAGGTACAAGTAGTTGGTGTTCCACCACTTATTCAAACCATAGATAAACACTGAATAAACCACGAAGATCCCCGTCACCACCGGAATACTACTAACCTTAGGCTTCAGATCCTTCGCCCACAGTAACATCACGACGTAAACCACCATAAACAGATGGATTACCCAGCTCTGGATCGAATAGATGTTCCACTGATAACTGTGACTCCAGTCCAGAAACAACAGGGAAACCAGTGCCCCCGGCAGCGTCAACATAAACAGCCCATCACCCAGTTTCTGTGAAGGCTTCAATGCGTGCCAAACGACAAAGAAGACCGAAATCCCGCATAGATGGAGCGGTATCTCCTCCAACATGAGCCCCTTCTGGTAAATGATTAAACCCTTACGAATCACTTGGGACAGTATTGGAATAAACCCAATAAACAATCTAATGGAGACCCTCTTGTCAACGCTCGCACGCTTATACCACACACAAATAGCAATCGTTATGATTAAACAAGCTATAAGATAGTAAACATGAGTCAATGAAAAAAGTCCGAAACCTAGGCCCTCTCCCATGTCCTCAGGATGCATCCAAAAAGTACTCAATCTATTCACCTCTTGTTTCTATTCAATCAATAATGTACTTCCATCAAGGTCAGCCCTTCCGGCCTCGCATTATAGAAGACAAGACCCTTCTCTCTTGCCAATAACAGTCTTTCAACCTCCTGGTACTCAAGTTTATGAAGTCCCACATTAATCATTGTCTGTGTCAACATACGCACCATATATCTTAAAAAGCTATTCCCCACATAGTCAATCCACAATTGAGTTCCCACTTGAGTGAAACTAATCTCATAGATGGTCTTCACCT
>JAAZEC010000209.1 GCA_012512495.1 Erysipelothrix sp. | reverse complement strand
TTGTGGTGGAATCCTGCGAATACAAGGATACGTTTCTTAATTATTCACCGGACTATGCCATTATCACGAACATTGATTTAGACCATGTTGATTACTTTAAATCGATGGATCAATATGTTCATTCCTTCCAGACATTCATTAATCAAGTCAAAAAGGGTGTTGTACTGTGTGGGGACGACGAGTATCTTCCAAAACTCGATACTGATGGCTTAGCCAGATTGACCTATGGCTTTGGTGATGCGAATGATGTTAAGGCAATCAACCTTGTGGAGGAAAACCATACCACGGCTTTCGATCTAGTGGTACAGGGGGAATCCTGGGGTAATGTAACGCTTAACTTTGTTGGTAGGCATAACGTATTGAACATGCTGGCTTCGATCGCGATGGCGCACATGTTGTCCGAGAGTAAGGAAATGATTTTAGAGCACATTCACGATTTTAAGGGTCAACATCGACGTTTTGTCGTTGAAGACTTTGGTGACTACGTTTATATCGACGACTATGCGCATCATCCTACGGAGATTCGTTTGACGCTTGAAGCGGCTCGGACTCAGTTTAGGGATAAGAAATTGGTTCTAGTGTATAAACCCGATCGTCTATCGCGTGCTGAATACTTTGAGAAAGAGTTCAAGGAAGCCATGGATACAGCGGATGTAGCTTACATGACTCATTTCTATTCAGGAGCGAAAGCGGTTGAGGATCTGGATTATGATATCTATGATTTCCAAAAAGCGTTGGGCAATGTTAAGATTCTGACTGAGGATGAAGAAGGGGCACAGACTGTTGCTCAGGAAGGTCCTGCGGTCTACTTATTTGTTAGTACGAAGGATGTTTACTTGTTCAAGGATATGTTGAAGAAGGTGCAGTTATCTTAGACTCTAGCGAGCGGCTAGAGTTTTTTTGAAAATTTTCTGTTAACGCTACCACTTTTATTGAAAATTGTTACAGTATTCTTTATAATAGAGTTGAGGTGAAGTTATGGAAGCATTTAAATTGTTCTTTGAACAAGTAATCCCCTTTGCGATCGTGGTCGTTTTATTCTCACTCGCTGCTGTTTTTATTTATACAGTTAAGCTGTTAATGGAAGCGAAGAAGTCAATGGAGGATATCAACCACAAGTTAGTTGAGCTGGAAGAACCGCTGAAGGTGGTTGCAAAGCTTTCTAATACCGTTGGTTCGATTCATGACAAAGGTGGCATGGCTGTTTCAAGAGTTATGGGTTCAACATCTAGTAATATTTCGATGTTAAGAGGTGCGCTTAATATGGCACTGAATAGAAGTAAAAAAAAAAGAAAGAAGTAGTAAAAGTTAGCGAAGCAGAAAAGGAGATTAGTATGAGTAAAATAAAAGATAAGGTTGAGAAAACCTTTGAAAAGATTCAGTACGAGAGTGAGGATCTAGTAGCCTCCTTGCAAGAGAAAATCGATACTGAAGAAGTGAATGAGACTTTTGTTCGTTTGAAGAATGCGACAACACGTAAGATTTCACGCGATTTGCACCAAATTCAAAAAGAGTTAAAACAAATCAATGATGTCGATGAAATCAGCGCTTACCTGGATGAGGTCAAGGACCAGTTTACAGGCTTCTTTGATTCAGTTCGTTCGACCATCGTCGATATCACTTACAACGTGGATGTGAGCGAGTACTTAAATAAACTGAGTGATGAAACCAGCGATGCTTTGTCCAAAATGACTTCTAAAGTTAAGAGTTTAGCAAAAGAAGCCCAATTGGATAAGAAGATGGAATCCTTGAGTGAAAAGGGTACTGAAGCTGTCAATACCATCAAGTCTAAATCAGAAGAAATTTCAAAAGAAGTCAGTGAACGTTCCAGCACGATCATGGACAAACTAAAAGAGAAAATTGGTAAGTAGATGAAACGAGTCACAATTTATGATGTTGCCAAAGAAGCTAATGTTTCATTAGCTACGGTTTCTCGTGTCATCAACAGCGTGGATGTTGTCCGTAAGGATACGCGTGAGCGAGTTGAAGCAGCGATCAAGCGTTTAGGCTATAAACCTAATGCGATTGCTCAAGGACTTGCTTTATCAAAGACAACCACTATTGGCTTGGTTGTACCGGAGGCTAGCTT
Organism: Erysipelothrix sp.; assembly: GCA_012512495.1. Taxonomy (GTDB): domain Bacteria; phylum Bacillota_I; class Bacilli_A; order Erysipelotrichales; family Erysipelotrichaceae; genus JAAZEC01. The sequence goes on along the minus strand of JAAZEC010000209.1, from coordinate 1,605 downwards.
TACTTTCACTGGTAATGTAATTAATGGCCTGCTGGATGTCGCCCGTATTTACAAATATAACATCATGCTGAATACAACGACTGAGGGTATTTCTGAAATTTCTGATATTATTGAGTCTATTATAAAATCTCGTGTTGATGGTGTCGTTATTTACAATGATAAAATGGACTACAGTATGTTGAAGGAATTGACCAACTATGATATTCCGATTGTCATTATTAATAACAAAGTATCCGACGAAAAATTATCGTCAGTTTACATTGATATTGCGCGTGCGGTCTATGAGAAGGTTGACGAATATATCAAAACCGGTAGAAAGAAAATCGGTATTATTCAAGACCGTAAGAACAATTTCGCATGCCAGTTGATGATTGATGGCGCAAAGAAGGCCTACGAAGAGAATGGCTTAAGTTTTGATGGTTTCATTCAAATCCCAGGCACCTATCGTACATCGTATGATTTCCTGAGTGATCACCTGAAGGAAGAGCGTTACGATTTATTGCTAGCCTACCGTGATTCCCAAGCGTTTGCTGCGGTTAATGCGGCGGAAGAGAACGGTCTAAGTGTTCCTAATGACTTGGAAATTATTTGTATCATCGATACAAAGTACAATTCCATGGTTCGTCCTCGTATCTCGTCTTTCTCGATACCTTCCTATGATCTAGGTGCTGTCGCCATGAGAGTCCTAACAAAGATGCTCAAGAATGATGATGCTTACGAGCATGAAATCGAATTGAACTACCTCTATACAGAGAGAGAATCAACCAAACCAGCTAAGAAATGAGTTAAGAAGGGACGATTGAAATCAATCGTCTCTTCTTGTCTTGGTGATTAATTGACACCCGACGCATATTTTAATACAATAGCAATGCAGTGATAAGCCATGAATAAGGAAGAAGTTTCTAGAGAGGTAGCGGTTGGTGAAAGCTATCAATGGAACCTTATTGTTACAGCTTGGAGCATATCTACTAACCTGGATCGTAGTACGGCGTTAACGTATTGAGCACACTTCGGTGTGGAATAAAGGTGGTACCACGCAATCGCGTCCTTGTTGGACGTTTTTTTTATAACCAATGGAGGAAATGAAAATGACATTTATCGAAGAACTAAAATGGAGAAATCTCTTCAAAGATGTGACAGATGAGGAAGCCCTCAGCAAACGAATGGAAACTCCCATGAGTGTTTACTGTGGATTCGACCCAACAGCCGATTCACTACACATAGGACACCTTCAACAGATTCTGCTTCTAAAGAGATACCTCAAAGAAGGACACCACCCAATCGCCCTCATCGGTGGCGGAACAGGAATGATTGGCGACCCAAGACCAACCAGTGAACGTTCGCTTCAATCGCTGGAAACGATTCAGGAAAACGCGACAGCGATTCGTGCTCAAATTGAGGATATTATATCCATCGATGGCAAGCTGGAGAATGTGACTGTCCTAAATAACTATGAATGGCTCAAAGAATTGAAGCTTTTGGAATTCCTAAGAGACTATGGCAAGTTCTTTAACATCAACACCATGATAGCCAAGGATACCATCGCATCCCGCTTGGAAACAGGTATCTCATTTACTGAGTTTTCCTATACCATCTTACAAGCTC
>JAAZEC010000208.1 GCA_012512495.1 Erysipelothrix sp. | reverse complement strand
TATGCTATTGCTATGAAAAAATTAATCGTATTTGACATGGACGGCTTGCTAATCGATACCGAAACGATCTACGATATCGCCTGGCTTGAGACCTTCCATCACTTCAACATTGAAAACGGACCAGAAGTAATCCCCCAAATGACAGGCATGAGCGATGCGACATCGCGAGCCTTCCTTAATCAGACCTATCGTGACGATACACTCTACGATAAACTATTACCCCACTGTAACGATTTATTCTGGGAACTCATCGAATCTAGGGGCATCGACCTCAAAGAGGGAGCCCAAGATCTGTTAGATGAACTCAGCAAGAATGGAGTCAAAACTGTTCTAGCAACCTCGACCTCAAAAATGAGAGCACTCAGGTTACTAGAGATTTCAGGTCTACGTTACGACTTTGAATTCATGTGTTATGGCAACATGGTGACCCATTCCAAGCCTCATCCCGAAATGTATGAGCTAGTGGTAACTTTGTCCAACCTACCTAAAGAGGAAATTGTCGTTCTAGAAGACTCCATCAATGGTGTCCTCTCCTGTAACGCTGCCCAGTTGGACGTCATTTGGATACCCGAAAAAGAGTACCCAGTCGTGCCAGAGGGTTTCCATTACTATAAGAAATTTGATTCACTGGTGGAAGCGAAGAATACAATCTTAGCTATCATACCCGAGTGAATTGTTTTGTGATAGGAATTTAGGGCCTAAGTGCGTTATAATTGTTGTGAATAAGGAGCGTGTACCATGAGCGAAGTAATTAAAATTGAAGGACAACATAAATTAAAGGGAACAATCAGGGTTAGTGGTTCAAAGAACGCAACGGTAGCCCTTATACCAGCGGCCGTCTTGGCAATGAATCAGAAAGTCACTATTTATGGCGTTCCCGAGATAGACGATGTCGACTCTTTAATCGAACTCCTGGAAGAACTTAACTGTGTCGTCACTCAAGAGGATGACACGTTAATCATCGATCCAGTTAATATGAAAAATGTACCACTCGTATCTAAAGCGGTCAATAAATTGAGGGCTTCATACTATTTTATGGGAGCTCTTTTAGGCAAATATAAAGAAGTCCAAATGATGATGCCCGGAGGCTGTTATTTAGGACCCCGTCCCATCGACTTACACCTGAAAGGTTTCGAAGCCTTAGGGGCAACCGTCAAGTTCGAAAACGGTAACTACGTCATCAGAGCGGAAGAGCTCATCGGCAATAAGATCTACCTCGATGTTTCATCCGTAGGCGCTACTATTAACATTATTCTAGCCGCCGTCTACGCGAAGGGTAAAACGACCATCGAGAACGCTGCTAAAGAACCAGAAATCATTGACGTGGTCAACATGTTAACACGAATGGGAGCTCAAATCAGAGGGGCCGGTACCTCCGTCATCACTATCGAGGGAGTCTCGGAACTTAATGGAGCAAACCACGAAATTATCCCCGACCGAATCGTCTCTGGAACCTACCTAATCATAGCGGCAGCAACCGCCGAAGATGTTCTAATTGAAAACATTATCCCTCATCACCTTGAAGCTCTAATTTCCAAACTGGAAGAAATGGGAGTTGAAATGGAAGTCGGTATCGACTCCATTCGAGTCCGAGGCCATCATGGACTGAAGGCCGTTGATATCCAAACACTGCCCTATCCAGGCTTCGCTACCGATTTACAACAACCATTAACGACCCTGTTAACCCAAGCGGAAGGTCAATCCGGGGTCAGGGAAACCATCTATGCGGAGCGGTTCAAGCATGTACAGGAACTCCACCGGATGGGTGCCAACATTCATCTCTCCCCAGCCCAAGCTGTCATTAACGGACCAACGGAACTCACGGGTAACCTGGTCACTGCGACGGACTTACGCTGTGGCGCTGCACTGATTGTAGCGGGCTTAATAGCCAAGGGTACCACAACGGTCGATGATATCTATCATATCGATAGAGGCTACGACCGGATTGATGAAAAACTAAGAGAACTAGGTGCAGTTATTTACAGAG
>JAAZEC010000207.1 GCA_012512495.1 Erysipelothrix sp. | reverse complement strand
CCTTAATATACAAGCCTGGTTCGTTGGTAATGACCATTCCTGCCTGTAATTTTACGTTTTCAGTGTTTCCTATATCGTGAGTATCGAGTCCTAAATGATGGCTAACCGAGTGATAGTAATATTTACCTAGTTCCTCTGGTTTGTTAATGAGGCCAATTTCAGTCAATCTTTCAACATAGAACGCTTTAACAAGTTCATTAAGTTCGAAAAGGGTTACCCCTGGTTTAGTGGCATTAGCCACAACTTCCATAGCCTCTAGGACAATGTTGTAGATCTGCTTCTGACGATCGGTAAACTTTCCATTGACAGGATATGTCCGCGAGATGTCCGCACCATAATGATTGAGCTTAGCACCTAGGTCAAAGAGAATGAGATCACCATCTTCTGTCTTACGATTGTTTTCAACATAGTGGAGAATCACACCATTAGGTCCCGACGCAGCAATCGTATCGAACATTTCGGTACCATTCTTACGATTGAGTTCGTAAATGAAACGAGCGACCATTTCATACTCCATCATGCCTGGCTTCATTTCCTTAATCATGGACTCAATGCCCGTGTTAGTTAATTCAATCGCTGCTTTGATAGCTGCTATTTCTACTTCATCCTTGACTAGACGTTGCTTCGCAATCAAAGGGAAGACATCGAACAAGTTGAGTAGTGGATACTGCTCTTTGAGTTTATGTGCGAACGCTTCACCGGTGAGGGCTCTCGTATCGAATACCTGGCGATCACCATCAAGGCCTACAGATTCAATCTCCATGCTGATGAGGGAGCGATTGAAGAAGTTCTCAAACTGAGACTTGAACAGAACATTGGTAATTCCACTCACTTCTTCTGCGTCTACTGGATTCATAAAGATTCCGATCCATTTTTCTAGATCATAGTTGATGTCACGGATAAAGAGGTATTCACGGTTACCTTGTTTAGTCTTCGCTAAAGCGAGCACTGCTAAGGGTTCATTGATACCCGTCAAATAATAAAAGTTACGATTAGCATCAAACTCGTATTCACCATCAGCTGATTTGCGGACGGGTTCACCCGAGAAGAGCAAGGTAAGGCTGTTGTCTTTCAATTGGTTAAATAGCTTTTGTCTTCTGTTCGAAAATGTGTTACTCATAGTTCCTCCGTTTTGGGAAAAAATAGTTTGGAATCGCGTCGTGCCTGGCTTCCCGCAATAGCACTAACGATGGATGAGACCTCTGAGAGTTCTTTTACGCTGCCATCACTCATCAGAATCATAATTTGTTGACCCTTGGTCCGATACGGCAGATAGGGTTCCTGGGTCAGGGAATCCTCCGCTAAGTAGTAGTCAATGTCATAATTGAGCTCACGTAGCTCTTTAACTTTCTCAGAGTAGAGCTCGCTGCCATTATCCACAAATTTGAAGATATCTCGATTCAATAGTCGATTGGAGAGATCCTTCAGAATCAGATCTTCTTCCTGCAGTCCTAGCTTTTTGAAAGCATGGATCATACTATTATCGTCCAAGAAGAGATAATCTTCAAGGGAGACTTCACTTTGTGATACAAACGGCACTAAGAACAGCGCGTTCTTCTGGATGAGTTGTGCTTTCTCAGAATAGACATCCTTGATTCGTTTGAAAATATTGAAGAGCATAATTTCATAAGCTCGCGAGGTCGGGTGGTAGTACACCTGCCAATACATCTGATACCTGGCCATGATATAGTCTTCCACCGCATTCATGCCGCTGTACTTAATGACCAGCTGGGAATCCTCAATCCGGAAGGTTCTAAGGATCCTCTCGATATCATAAGCACCATAGGAGACTCCTGTGAAATACGCATCCCTTAACAGATAGTCCATCCTATCGGCATCTATTTGAGAGGAGATCATCTGGCTTAGTATGGTTCTCGGATGAGTATGGTCAATGACCGCACAGACATCAGCCGCTAAATCCGGGCTAACCTCATCTAACAGTTTACGAATTCCTGGACCATTCATAATAATACGGATGGTCATGGTTTCATGTGAAATCTGGGTGACCGACTCAAAGGCATGGCTGAAGGGTCCATGTCCAATATCATGGAGTAAGGCGGCACACAGAGCAACGACTTGTTCATACTCGCTCAGATGTTCCTTGAGCTCCTTGATTTCATTAATCATGCGCCGGGTGACTTCATAAACGCCAACACTATGCGAGAAGCGTGAATGTTCCGCTCCATGGTAAACCATGTAGGCTGCTCCTAGCTGGTGAATACGTCGCAGTCGTTGAAATTCCGGTGTGTCTAACAGCTTCCAGATCACCTCATATTCGATTCTGACATATTCGTGTACTGGATCACGCAAGACTTTTTGTTCGTCTAATTTCCTGATATTCATAAACCAGACCCCTTCTCATTTCAATGGAATAATTATATCACACAACTAGAAATAAAAATCAGCGCACGAAGCCCTGATTCTTAGGTCTATTTCTTGATGGAAGCCCCTAATGCGCCACCGGGATGCCACGTAACATACTGCAACGGATCAAGACCCCGATGTTCCTGTAAGATAACACTGAGTCCTTGAAGAATCAGCGTCTCTGCTAAGATGGAAGCCCTAGGAGGTTTGTTAAGTGTATCACCCTCTTGTTTAACACCCGCTACCAACGTCAAGGCCGCGGCTTGTGACAACCAGGAGTCCTTGTTACCAGTGACAGCAATCACGTGAGCACCATTGTTAATGAGCGTTTCAACGGTCGCTCTTAGCTCAACTGTCTCACCACTGTTCGATATCGCAATCACGACATCGCCAGGCGCGACCTGTCCCGAGCTACCATGTACCGCCTCGGTGCCATGGAGCACATAGGTCTTGGTTCCGGTGGACGATAAGAGTGAGGCAATATATCCAGCCACATAGCTTGGTTTACCGATGCCACAGGTATGTACCCGGCCACCTTTGGCTTCACTGTCTAGTATCAGCTTCGCTGCCTCTTCCAGTGCCCGATAGTCGATTGATGCTATATAGTCATTGATTTCCTTCTGTGCTATTTCATAGTAGTCTTTTGCGAATTGTTTCATTTTATCTTCTCCTTCTGTTATTTTGCTTTGTTAATGTACTCCAAGACCTCTTGTTTGTCCTTGGACTTCTCTAGCATGGCTAAGAATAGTGAATCACCACATAGATCTAGTAATTCACTCATGGCATCAATGTGGGATTCGTTATCGGTCGCTGCTAAGAAAAAGATGAACTTAACTGGGTTATTCTTCGAATCCCCAAAATTAATTGGAGTCTTAAGCGTTGTTAAGCCGATGGCACGCTCGTGTACGCCATCCTTTGCCTTAGCGTGTGGCAAAGCAATATGTGGGGCAATCACGAAATAGG
>JAAZEC010000206.1 GCA_012512495.1 Erysipelothrix sp. | reverse complement strand
GTCTGTGTGAGACCATAATGAGCGTCTTGTCTAGTGATAACAGGGTATCGTAAAGTGTTCGTGCGGTTTCGTCGTCGAGTGAGGCTGATGGTTCATCGACGAAGAGGACTTCACTGTCTTTGTAGAGCTCCCTGGCGATACTGATGCGTTGGCGTTGTCCGCCGGAGATGTTGTTACCGTTGGCAGTTAGCTGGTGGTTGACTCCTTCTTCTAGGGTGTCGATCCACTCTTGTAGCGCTGTCGCTTCTAACACTTTATATAACCTGTCCTTATTTAATGGTTCGCTTAAAATAATATTGTCTTGAATACTGCCTTCGAACATGAAGTGGTTTTGTCTGACGTAGCCACTGTGCTTGAGGAGTGATTCGAAGTCAATGGTGCTGAGCTCTTTTTGATCGACATAGATGGATCCGGTATAAGAAGTCAAATTCTGTGATAGACAGTTCAACAGGGTCGTTTTACCGGTTCCTGAGGGTCCGTATATCAAGACTTTGGAACCTTTTTCGATATTTAAACTTAGGTCCCTGAGGACATGGTTGTCACCATAGTAGAAGTTGAGTGATTCGATTTGAATACTGTCGTCTAGTTGATACTGTTCGTTTCCACTTTCCCATTTTGGGGTTGATGTGATTCTATTGAAGATATCGATTGAGCCGTTGAGTCGATTCAACATGCTGGCGCCGTTGACATTGGCCCAGATCATATTACCTAAAAAGTTATAGACGAGGATCATGCTGGTGAGGGAGATTCTTCCTTCCATATGGAGGAAGGCGGCGAAGATGAATAAAGCAATTTGAACGGTATTAGCGAACCATTCCAAAATGGTATACTGAGACTCTTGTAAGAGGTTTGTCCTATTCTTTATCATTTCTAGTCTCTTAACAATCTTGTAGAAGGGTCCTCTAAACTTATCTTCTACTTGGTAGAGCTTAATGACTTCGAGTCCTCCTAGGATGTTTGATACCTGCTCGTTGTACTCTCTGTTACCTTCTTGTTTCCTTTTGACATTGTTTCTAATTGGCTTTTCATACAACTTGGTTATGATTAAAATAATGATTGAGCTGATCAATACCGCCACCGCAATGATTGGGCTAATAAAGAAAAGTATGATAAAACCGATGACAAAGGATCCGTAGGAGAAAACGATATTGAGGATGGAGAGGAAGAAATCCTTCTCGAAGACGTTAATATCATTGACTAAGGAAGCGAGATAATCGTCACTTTTTTTCTGACGGAACTTCTCGATTGGTATTTTCATCATTTTCTGGTAGGCAAGTTTTCTCACGTCGATGAGTACATCTCTCATGAATCCAATCCTCATCAAGCGAGATAAAACTTGTAAGAGTACCGGTGATAGACCGATAACCACCGTGAGGATGATTCTAATAATGACGTCTTGTTGGCTCTCGACCGCGAAAATACTGAATCCAATAGAAAGTGCTAGTGAGGACATAACACCAGTGAGTGCTGAAATGAGTGCCCCTATTAAATAGAGGATAAAACCCTTTTTATTTTTATATAGTAGCTGTTTCATTATGTCCCCCTTTGAACAATTGAATTATATCAGTTCTATCTGTATTGACAACATTTTTCTCGCAAAGGGTCTTTATTTTCATGTAAGTGGTAAAAAAACACATTTTCTCTAGGAACTTCCTTCTTAATAGAATATTATGAAGAGAAGGTACTTGTTTGAAATGGTGGTGATATGATGAAGATTATCTTCGATATGAATAAGGAAGACTCTATGATGGATTTGATTATGACAATCATGACTTTGAGTGATGATGTGGATCATGTGTCTGTCCATGTTAAGGAGAATCCTAGTAAACCAAATCTAGTCCAAGAAGTGTTAGACGCCAGAGAATCAAAGGGATTATAGGCCTAATAAAGAAGCAAGCCACCGGCTTGCTTCTTTATTT
>JAAZEC010000205.1 GCA_012512495.1 Erysipelothrix sp. | reverse complement strand
GATAATCGGTGTAAACCAGTTATTCAATTTAGGTCTCTCCACATTCTCAACAGAACGCACCTTATAAAGATAGCGATTCAAGAGAATGAGAGCAACACCAAGCACTGGCCACAAGATATAACTCCAGTAGAAATCAATCTCGGATGTTACCGAAAGAATCGAATTCACAAAGGCATAGTGATACGAAATGAAACTACTCACTATCGGAGTGAGAATCGAATTCTCAGCAAAGATGTAAGTCTCACCATATAAGGATACTACCAACATGGCAATGAAAGGCATCAATTGCAGGATCGAAGCATAAACGAAGCTATCAAATAGTGTACCAATATTGTTAATTGCCAACATGGCAGGAAACATGATAATTGGTAAGTAAGCAAAGACAATACCTAGTTCCATCAACAGATGAAGAACACTAGGATCTAACCCATTACTCATCTGAACAAAGAAACCAAAGATCCACGCGACAGCCTCAGGAATGAAAACAATCAGAATTGTCGCAACAAAGTTACTAACAAAAAGGGTTTCACTCTTAATAGGCAACGCATGATAAACATCAAGATCCTTCTTAGACGTCAAATATCGGAAGATCAATAGCGGCATCAAGGCTGCCAACATTAGGAAGATAACGATATTCACACTCTTTAAAGTAGAAACTGTGTAGATATCAATCTTCATACCACTAGATGCTAACATCAGCGCCATCGGATAAGTAATCGACAGAGCCACGGCTATTAATATCATGAGTCGGCGGTTTTTTTGAACCTGATAGCCGACATAACGTAAGTTAATAAACTTATTCACCTTGGTTAGCCTCCATTTCCCTAACAAATAGCTCTTCCATCGTCAGATTAATCGGATTAATAAGCACTGGTTCCAACTGATTTATTTTCTCAATGAAAGGATCAATATCACCACGAACTACTACGGTAAAAATACGACCCGATTGTTCAACGTACATTGGTTTCAACTGTTTGATCTCAGCCAAATGAACATCCTTATCAAAAGCAATCTGAACCTTGTGGTAATTGTTCTGTAACTGGGATAGTTCACTCGAGAAGATCAAACGCTTCTTATCCAACAAGGTCATAACATCACAGATGTCTTCTAGCTCACGGATATTGTGAGAAGAAATGACCACTGCCAAATCATCGTCTAAGACACTCTCAGCAAGATATCGCTTCAATGCCAAGCGAATCATAGGATCCAACCCATCGAACGATTCATCCATGAGTAATAGCTTAGGGCGAAGCGATAGATTAAGGATGAGGGATGCCTGACGCTTTAGACCCTTACTAAGACGGTGAATTGTTTTATTCTCATTGAAATGAAACAGGTCGACCAGTTTTCCATAACGCTCCTCGTCGAAACTCTCATAGAATAAACGATAGAACGATTTCATTTGTTTAAGACTGCTCTGATCTAAATAGAACGGCTCATCCGAAAGAAAGACAATGTCCTTTTTGACATCTGGATTGTTGTAGACTGGTTCGCCATCCACCGTGATAGAACCCGCATCCGATTGGTAAACCCCAGCGATGCAACGTAATAGTGTCGACTTTCCCGAACCATTCGAGCCAATCAAACCATAGACTTTACCCTTTTGTAGGTTCCAGTCAAGTCCCTCTAGGATGATATCAGTCCCAAAGCCCTTTTTAAGATTCTGTATCTGTAACATTCTCTTCCTCCTTAAGTACTGTCGTAACCAGTTGTTGTATATAGTCATTAGTGAGACCCATTCGTCTCATTTCTTCCAACAAAGATCGTAAAGATTCCTTGAAGTGATTCTGTAAGTCCTTTTCAACTTGGTGTGACTTCCTAATAAAAGTACCCTTACCAACGACGTTCTCAGTATAACCCCGTCGTTCCAGTTCCCCATATGCTTTCGAAACGGTATTGGGATTTACCCCCAAACTAAGAGCTAACTCTCGAACTGAGGGCAATTGATCGCCACCCTCAAGTATGCCTTCCATCAAAAAGAGTACCGTTTGATCAATAATTTGCTCATAGATAGGGCTTTGACTCTTATAGTCTATATTAAACATAGTGCCTCCTTTCCAGTGTATTAGTACCTACTAATACACTATCACACTCTTTGATAACACACAACTCTAAACGCTCTCTATGAATAATTTGTCACACTTGATAGCAATCGTTCCATAATAGCCATCAATGTTGATATAATAAAGCAGTCTGAGGAGGTAATAAGACATGATCAATCAAAAACTTGTAGAAATTATCAACGAAGAAGTTGAATTTCAAAACAATCAGAACCAAAAACTCGGGGAGAAATATCGGAAACAAGCAGAATATCATACAAAGCTTGTCGAAAAACTAGCCGAGAAAGTAGCCAAATATCCCCACTACGCATTACCAATCCTTGAAGCCCACATTCAGAAGGAAGAACCCATCTTTTCAGTAGAACTAGACGTACCAGAACTTACCCTCTATGAAGAAGGACGCATCTACTCACTTGTTCGCTGTAAACACATGATCCGTATTGCTAATGAAAGAGTTGGTGCCTAATGAGCGAAGAATTTACCGTACATAGTAAGAAGAACTATGCCAAGAAAGCCACCAGTGGTATCCTCGTTATCATCATCGGGGTGGTCTTAGTTTTCCTTGCTATCAACATGATCGTATCCGTACCAGCCAACCATCTTGGTATCCGCTACAATGCGCTATCGGGCGGTGTCAGTGACGAACCAGTCGAAGAGGGTCTCTCCATTAAAGCACCCTGGGACAAGGTATACGTCCTAGACCTAAGGGTTCAACTATTGAGCTTCGATGAAATCTCAGTACAAACCAATGACAGCCAATGGTTGGATTCCAAGATTCAGCTACAAATCCGTATTTCCCGGGAAAACATCAACCAGTACTTCAGAAAATACGGCAACAAAAACGATGTCAGTGACATGGTCGCCAAAACAACCCAACAAGCCCTAGAAACCACAACGACACAATACAACGTCATGGACATCCTAGGAGCCAGCCGGGCTGAGGTTGTAAACCTAACTGAAGATCTGCTATCTAGTGAACTCGAAAGTGATGGTATTACCCTCGAGCGTTTAATCCTCGTTGATTCTGATGCTGGACAAGGTGTAGAAGACGCAATCGCCAGAGAGGCCATCGCCAAGAAGGACGCGGAAACCGCACTCTATCTACAAGAGAAAGCCGAAGCTGAAGGTCAAGCCAAGGTCATTGAAGCTCAGAAGACTAAAGAGGCCAATGATATCTTACAATCGTCATTATCTGAGAACATTCTCAGACAAATGGAAATCGACCGCTTCTATGCCAAATGGGATGGTGTCCTACCAAAGGTATCAGGTAGTGCTCAAGGCTTCTTCGATTATTCATCCATCATCAGTGATAGCGAGGTAGCCAATGACAATTAATGCCCCATTGAATATTGAGTTCAGTGCTAAGAAAATAGTGACTAATCAGGATCTTGCTAGCACCTATGGCTCAGGAAAAGCCGATGTTTTTTCAACACCCGCTATGATTGCCTTCATGGAAGGCACTTGTAATGAATGGTTCTCCCAATATTTGCCAGAGGGCAACATTTCTGTCGGAGCGGCCATCCATATCAAGCACCTGAAACCTACACCAGAGGGTAGTGAGGTCACCTGTATTGCGAGCTATGTCGGCACAGAGGACAGACTCCACAAATTCATGACCCGTGTTTATGACGAGAGTGAACTAATTGGTGAGGGTTACCAATTGCGTGGTGTGGTAAATAAGGTGAACTTCGAAAAGAGCACTCAACAGAAGCATCGCTAGTGTTTTTTCAATCACATGGATTGATTATCCAGCGTAAAGTGTTATACTTTATTTGTGAATGATAATCAGTATCAAAAGTTGAAAGGATGATTTCATGAGTGTTAAACCTACGAAGCAACGTCAGAGAATTCTTGAAGTCATTAGAGATGCGAAGGGACACCTAACCGCTGAAGAAGTCTATAAGCGCCTAGCGATTGAAGACCATTCAATCGGTATCGCGACGGTCTATCGTAATTTGAAATATTTATACGATAATGATCTTGTTAATCGGATCCAGCATCCTGATTTCGGATATGTATATGACTCCAATCTAAACCAGCATTACCATTTCCACTGCCTCTCGTGTAATCGGATCATGGATATCGAAGACATGATGCACCATGAGCTAAATAAAGAAGTTGAAGAGAAATTCGGTGGAACAGTCCACAGCCATATGGCCTATTTCTATGGCATCTGCCCAGAGTGTTTAGCCAAACAGGAGGATAACTAAGAGTTATCTTCTTTTTTTATGGGAAAATGCTATACTTTCATAAGATTGCGGGTGAAGCTCAGTGGAAAAGCTATGGAATAAGAATTTTACGATACTCACCTTTGGGACTGTGGTTTCAATGTTAGGAAACGCGGTCTCTTCTTTTGCTTTAGCGGTACTGATACTGGAGCTTACCAATTCCAGCTTCGCCTTTGCCCTCTATTTGGCCCTCAACAGTCTACCTCGGCTATTCGTGCCCATGATAGCGGGTACCTTCCTGGATCGCTTCTCTAGAGTGAAAGTGATTTATTCACTAGACTTCATTTCCTCTTTCACCTTCCTATTTATCTTCTTAGGCTTGAACTATGGTTTTTTAAACTATCAGATCTTTTTGATACTCGCCTTCTTAATTGGTACCATCGATAGCATCTATCAAGTAGCCTATGACAGCCTCTACCCCTCACTAATATCTAAGGGTAATTTCTCCAAGGCTTATTCTATCTCTTCCATGATCTACCCTATCGCTGCTCTAATGACGCCCGTTGCTGCCTTTGTCCATCAGTCGATTGGACTGGAAAT
>JAAZEC010000204.1 GCA_012512495.1 Erysipelothrix sp. | reverse complement strand
GTAGTCCATATTAACTAGGGACTGCCCAGTATCGATGCCATCAAGGTGAGCCTTGCGAATGGCACTGGCAGACAGGATGTCGGCCTCCAGACTCTCATCATGGTATTGATTGGTCCGCTGAATCGTGAGTGTCTTGATTCCCAGCTTCTGTGCCTCTCTGACGTAATGGATCCCTAGAATGTCATTAGGAGCTAACTCTAAGCCCAAGGAACTGGCATAGGAATGACCCTGTTTCAGCTTGGCTTTTAGGAGATTAGTGTCGATACTTTTGGCTGCCTGTCTCTTTAGCTTTTCGATATCGTTACTCTCAGAACCAAAGACAATGGCATCCACTCCAGCCTGTTTCAGTATTCTGATGGCACTCTTCGCAAAGACAGCGGCCGATTGTGTCGCGAAGAGGGTCGGTAGTTCAATGACCACATCGACCCCATTCTCTAGGGCTTTAGTCGTTCTTTCGAACTTATCGACACAGGCGGGTGTTCCCCGTTGGGTGAAGTGGGGACTCATGACAGCTATCAAAAAATCACACTTGGTTAGTGCTCTGGCTTCTTGGATATGATGTCGGTGCCCCAGGTGCAATGGATTGTATTCGACGATGATTCCTGTTATTTTCATAAAAACATTGTATCACGATATGTTAGAATAGTGCTATGAAAACCCATAAGCATTCATTTGAGATAGAGCGCGATATCAAGGTCTTTGGGACTGTGTACGATGTGGCCCCGGCGGTCGCTGTTTTAATCATTGTCCACGATGTTTTTGAGCATCGTTTTCTATATCAGCCACTCATTGAGAAAATTAACTCTCAACAGATTGCCGTCGTCAGCTACGATCTGCGCGGTCATCATAATACGCTGGAAGACAAGACCGTCGGTCATTTCAGTGAGGAAGGGCTCCTTGGTGATTTGTTGGAAGTCATTTCAATGACCCAAAGGGAGTATCAAAACATCCCCATCACCCTCATGGGTGGGAGAATCTCCAGCTGGCTCATCAACAAGGTGTTGCCACTGGTGGAAGTCGATCGAATCATTGTCGCCGATATCGTTGAACCACCAAAGCTCTTAAGACTCCGCAAGCTCGTTTCCTCTCTTCTTCCCAAGAGACAGAAGAGTCCTTTTACCAAGAATAATGCGCAATCAGGTGATCCATATGTAGGTAGACCACTGAGTAATGCGGGATATCGCGCGGTGTGTTCCTTACTGTTGAGCGAACCGGTATCCATCAATTATCCCCTAATCGTCCTGATGCTGGGTGAGAGCCAGGAAAGCGAGTTGTTAACAGCTCGCAAGGAGTACTACCAACAGTGTGGCCTCTACGATGTTTCGATTCTGTTAGACCAGGATGCTAGTTTTGAGAATATAGTCAGTTTCATTATTCATTAAGGATTGACCTTTACAAATGCGGTGTGTTCATTCTATAATGTACTATGTAGTTAATACATAAGAGCATGAGAAGGAGAGAACCATGATTGAAGTAAAAGATCTTACGAAGTCCTATGGCAATTTTACAGCGGTAGATCGGGCGAGCTTAGTCGCTTACGATGGCCAAATCACCGTCCTGTTGGGACCCAATGGGGCAGGGAAGTCAACCACGATTAAAAGTATCGCCGGACTGTTAAAGTTTTCGGGCGCGATCCATATTAATGGGTTTGAGAATAAAACGGTGGAAGCCAAGCGCTCATTCAGTTATGTCCCCGAAGTACCTGCGCACTATGACCTATTGACGGTCGACGAACATCTTAACTTTATTGAAAAATCCTACCAGCTTCAGGATAGCACAGACTATCGGGAGTCGCTATTAGCGCGTTTTGAACTCACCGAGCATCGCACCAAGCTGACCAAGGAGCTCTCCAAGGGGATGGGCCAGAAGCTGGCCTTAATCTGTGCCTTATTGATTAAACCAAAAGCCCTCTTGGTCGACGAACCCTTAATCGGGCTCGACCCGCATTCCATTGACCAGGTCATGAAGGTCTTTATGGAAATGAAGGCGGACGGCTGTTCCATTCTGTTGAGTACCCATATCATCGACATGATTGATGATATCTGGGATCGTGCCTATATTATGCACCAAGGGGAAATCCTGCGCGTTGTTGAGCGCACTGACTTAAGTGAAGGGCAGTCCTTGAAACAAATATTCTTTGAGGTGACCGAAAATGCCCAATAACAATGCGTTAGGGTACTTGGTTTTCACGAAGCTTAAGGGCAAAATCCGCTACCTCTTCCGCAAGCCAATCCGCGCCATTCTGAGTGTCTTAGGCATCATTATCCTAGGATTCTTGATGTTCAATGTACTGACTCGGGATGCCATGCCACTGGAAGGTGAAGCGATTCGCTATTACTTCATGTTGATTCTGGCGCTGTTCCCTGCTTTATTAATCTTTATCTTCGTCTTCAATAAGAAGACAGCCCTGTTGTATCTCAACGATGCCAACTTCCTGTTTACCGGACCCTTTAATGATAAACAAATTAAGTTTTACATTTTCATGTTATCGATTGAACAGATGGTGACGATCGGACTCATGTTCGTTCTCTACATCATCGTTTTTCTGAATTATTTAGTCTTTACACCAGCGCTGGTCTATCAAGGCTTGCTCATTACGCTGGTGTCGGTCTACGTCACATTAATGTATACCAATTACTATTATATTTACGATGCTTCCAATGAGATCAATAGCTTGAGAAAGAAATGGTTACCTATTTTGATGGCGGTTGTTGTCATAGTGGTCGCGCTGATAGCTAACATCAATCAAGGGGACTATGCTCTCTTTAGTATGCTCGATCGAACCGTCCTGAATCCGCTATTCGAGTTTGTTCCCTTCTTAGGTTGGGGCGTTGCCATTCAAAATGGTCACTATCTCGTCGGTTTCCTACCACCACTTATCTTAGCTTTCCTGTACACCTGGCTCTTCTTCAGGTATCAAGGGGACTATTATGAGAAGGCGATGGAAGATGCGAACATGTTGTCCTTGCTTCAGAAAAAAGCGGGCAAGATGGGTAATTCCCAGGAAGCGATCGACTCCAATAAGGATGCCAAGAAGCT
>JAAZEC010000203.1 GCA_012512495.1 Erysipelothrix sp. | reverse complement strand
CCATCACCAAGACATCGTTTCCACCACGAATCCTGGACTTGAAACTCAGGTTCATCGCCCGTTGTTCTGTAGCTGGATTATCAATTCGATCCATTCGATCGAGGTATTTTTGTTTCGACTTCGCAAATGCCGCCTTACTACTTTTGGCCCTGAACTTATCAATCAGAGTCTCAAGGCGTTCCACTTCCTTCTGTTGATAGTTGTAGAGCTTCTCCTGCTTAGCCAGACGGTCCTTTTTACTATTGATATACGATGAGTAATTACCTTTGAAACGCTGTAATTCACCATATTCCACTTCAATCACCGTGTCACAGACACGATCCAGGAAGAGTCTATCGTGGGACGTTAGGACAATCGCCGCTGGATACTTCATCAAGTAAGACTCCAACCATTCTATCGTCTGGATATCCAGATGGTTAGTCGGTTCATCCAACAGTAGGACATCGGGTTTACTCAGTAACATCTTGGCAAATGATAAACGTGTCTTTTCACCACCGGAGAAACTGGAAAGAACCCTGTCTTCATCCTCCTGGTAGAAACCAAACGATGTCAACATGGCTTTCACTTCATTTTCGATGTTATAGCCGCCCAGCATCTCAAAGCGCTGTTGTAGGTTGGCCAGTTTATTGAGTTCCTTTTCACTGGAAGAATTATCCAGTGAGTTTGATAGGACTTTTAGTTCTGCCTCAATCTGTTTAGTTTCAGTTAGTACTTTTTCCATTTCTTGTTTTAAAGTTAGACTCTCGTCCTCAAAACTCATCTGTTTGAGATAGCCTAGTTTCAGCCCGGATTGCTTGGCCAGCTCACCGGTGTCCAAGGACTCCTCTTCGGCCAGAATCCTCATGAGCGTTGTCTTGCCGGAACCGTTCCTGCCGACTAAGGCTATTTTTTCCTGATTCTTGATAATCAGATTGAGTTTTGTAAAGACGTCAAGAGAGCCAAACGATTTCGATCCGTTGTGTATCGATATTAACATAGCGCCCTCCTTAAGATTCAATATTGATATAGTCAATCAATCCAGTCACGATCGCTTCAACCATGGCATCCACGCTCTCAAAATCTTGAAACTGAATCGATAATGTCTGTGTGCCATGCCGGTTTTCTTTTGCGAACTGATTTAGGCGCTCACTGATTTCCGAGTACTGAGTCGCGCCCAAAGCATAGCCACCACTTTCACGTATTAAATTATGGTAGTCCAAAGTGCCCAAGCGGCTGTTCAGACTAGCGGAACCGTCAGTTATCTTGGTTGCGATCATTTCAGGCAACGATAACAAGGCATAGGAAGAGCCAATAACATCGACTCCCTGTGTATCAGCGACCATGTCCAATTCAATCATAATCTTTGACTGACTTTCATAAGCACTATAGACACGTCCTGGTGTTCCATAGGTGTTCAGGATAATCCCCTGGTTACGAGTGATGCCAACCTTCAAACCATACGCCTCTAGTTTCTCTTGAACTTGTTCAGCCATAGTTACTAGAGCATCCGCTTCAATAAAGTTACCATCGATAATCCCTTGATCTAAGGGACCAAAATCCTGATCGTTATGGGCCGGATCAATCATGATATCCAGAACTGTCGCTGGTGCTTGCTCATCGCTCACTTTGATAAAGACGAGGTTTTGATTGAATAGCTTCTCATCCATACTGGTGTCGACAAAGTAGTCCTCATCGGCCATGATTTCGATTTTCTTCTGTTGTTGATTGCGGTTGATGGTATAAAAGGTATCATTAATCGGTTCTTCGCTCGTGAGATAGAAATCAGTTAGGTCTATCTCCACGCTCGCTAGATAGAAACCTGCGGGTAGTTCTTCGACCGGGATGTTTCCATCTAGGGAACCACTAAGAAGGAAGGAGACAACCTGATTGTCGCACAGGTTCGTGAGACGAATCTGGCGTCCCATGTACTCGTCCCTTTCGCCCAAGACATATGTATTCTTGAGCAGCGTCAGGGTTTCACCGTAGTAGAAATAGTCGCCCATTTCGCTGGTTGAACTTGTATTAACTTCTTTCAAGCGTTTGCTGGTCTGTTGAGTGTCGAAGCCACAGATGGTGGGTAGATCACTCACGAGCTCTTCTTTCTTTTGACTATCACGGTAGAAGGAGTAAACTATCAAACCTAGTACCAGCAAAAAAACAGCAAGAACGAATGAGCGTTGCTTGCGTTTTTTATCTTTAACAGGCGGTAAATAGGTAGGTCTGCTCTTCATGGTTTTAGTATTCGATATGCCGTGGGGTACGCGCAAATGGAATCACATCACGAATATTGCTCATCGATGTGAGGAACATTAGGAAGCGCTCAAAGCCCAGACCGAAGCCTCCATGCTTGGTGCCACCATAGCGGCGTAAATCAAGGTACCATTCTAGGCCCTCTTTATCAACACCCATCTTTTCCATACGGGCTTCGAGGTAGTCTAGTCTTTCTTCACGCTGTGAACCTCCGACCAGCTCACCCACTTGGGGAACTAATAGGTCACAGGCGGCGACGGTTTTACCATCGTCATTCATCCGCATATAAAAGGCTTTGATTTCTTCGGGGTAGTCCGTAATAAAGACGGGACCACCGACGATTTGCTCGCTTAAGTAGCGTTCGTGCTCGGTTTGTAAGTCACTGCCCCATTCAACTGGATACTCAAATTCGGTAGTAGCCTGGGCAAGATGTTCGATCGCTTCAGTATAGCTCATGCGTTTGAACTCTGTGTCCAGAAGACCAGTCAATTTTGCGAGTAGGGTGGTATCGATGCGTTCATTGAAGAATTCCATCTCCGCAGGAGCATTGTCTAAAACGTATTGGATACAATATTTCAACATATCTTCGATCAGATTCATGACATCCCCAAGATCTGCGAAGGCGATTTCTGGTTCAATCATCCAGAATTCCGAAGCATGGCGTGAGGTGTTTGAGTTCTCAGCCCTAAATG
>JAAZEC010000202.1 GCA_012512495.1 Erysipelothrix sp. | reverse complement strand
GTCCTTAAGTGGGTTGCCTTTCACCACAAGAATATCGGCCAACTTTCCAGCTTCAATTGTCCCAGTTTCATTTTCAATACCAAGGATTTCCGCATTGGTTTTTGTGAATGAAACTATTGCCCCCATTGGCCCTTGTGCCTTTGCCTGATATGAAATTGCTCCTGAAGCATATTTAGTATTTTCTCCGGTTAGGTCAGAGCCTCCTCCGATAGGTATGCCAAAATCAATAGCATGTTTAATTGCCTCATACCCTCTTTCACATACTGATACGAATTTGTCATATATAAATTTTGGAATTAAATCTCGATTTTTTTCTATAACTATTTCATATGTAATTTGTGTTGGTACAACGTAAGCTCCTTTTGAGGCAACAAGAGCAGCAGTTTCTTTTGTCATTAGATTTGCATGCTCAATGGTTCTGATTCCAGCATTTGCACTCAAGCAGATACTCATATTAGAGTAACTGTGAGAAGCAACATAAGAGCCAACAGATTTTGCAACATCGACGACTGCTTTGAGTTCTTCAAAAGTGTATTGAGATGTTTCAGGTCCTTGCGTAGGACTTGCACATCCACCTCCGCACATCACCTTTAAGAAATCCGCTCCTCTACGGAGATTTTCTCTGCTAACCTTAAGAATTTCTGGAATCCCATCAGCAATCGTCGCTCTAAAACCTAAATATGGTTCCGAGTAAGGACGTGTTTCCGAAGTAACTCTATCATCACCATGACCACCAGTTTGAGAAATTACAGATCCACAAATCTTTAGCCTAGGTCCAGGTACGAACCCCTGAGCAACTGCTTCTTTAAAACCCACATCAGCGCCACCGGTATCTCTAGCAGATGTGTATCCTTGGTCAAGTGCTTCTTTTAGATTTTTGAACATGCGAGCTGCCATCAGGCCAGGAGCATTGTGTCTAGCAAGATTTATTACTTCAATTTCTACTAATCCCAAGTGCATATGAGCGTCAATAAGTCCTGGTAATAATGTGTTACCTTTGCAGTCATAAACTTCTTGTACACAAGAAGGGAGATGAGATCCGTCAATGATTTCTATTATTTTGTCATTTTCAACAAGCACAGATACATTTTCAAGGGGATCCTTACCATTCCCATCTATCAGATTTGCGTTCTTAAATAACTTGTATGCCACTTTCATCCACCTCTCAAAATCATATCGGAATTTTAACTTCTTCTACGGTTAAAATAATATATCATGCATAATATATCATATATTATTATATTGGCAAGCTAAACAGATTTAATTTAAGATAGATGTTTTTTTGTGTTTTCAATTAGCAAAAAGAAATTCAGGTTAGTTGTGGGTAAATTTAAGTAATAGTCAAATCATTAATGGAATTGTGAAATTAAAACCTTGATTACTTAGCTGACAGGACTTAGAATCACGGTAAGGACAGTCAGTAATTTAAGGCAGTTCATCCGTATGGTCTTGAGCTTATACAGAAACATAAATAGTTTTAGGAGGGGTCAACATGGATATTTTTAAATTGCTTAATGAACAGATGAACGACAGGGAGACGTTGGATAAACTTGGAGGATCGGTAGGAGCAGCCCCTGATCAGGTACAACAGCTTGCACAGATCGGACTGCCGGCACTGCTGCAGGCATTGGGACGCAATGCTGCAACGTCTGAGGGCGCAGCTTCTTTGGCCAGTGCATTGGATCAGCATCAGGATGACGATGTGGATGACCTTGACGGATTCCTGAACAACGTTGACAGGGAAGACGGAGCAAAGATGCTTCAACACATATTTGGCGGTAATAACGCAAGAGTAGAGAATAAATT
>JAAZEC010000201.1 GCA_012512495.1 Erysipelothrix sp. | reverse complement strand
TTGTGATGAAATAGATAGATGAGTCTGTCTATGGAGTGTGCGGCTTCTTTTTTTTCGAACTATGAAAACGCTTACCAGAATGCCCCAATAGTATAGAAAGTGACACAGCGAGTGTTTATAATGGTGCTAGTTAGAGGAAAGGAGGTCGTATGGGAAATCTCCACGTGCGAATAGATGATCGATTGATACATGGACAGATAGTCGCTTCTTGGGCGAGAAGTCTGAACATAAGAAGTATCATTGCGGTCGATAATGAAATGGCACACAATGCAATGATTAAGGACATCTTATTGATGGGTGTTCCAAAAGAGTTTGATCCACAGATTATCAGCGAAGATATGCTTGAAGAAGCCCTTCAAGAAAATTTAAAAAGTAAGAATGTGCTCCTAATTACACGATTTGCTAAGAATCTGAAGAATCTATCAGCACAGGTAATGCTTGCTACCGAGGTCAATATTGGTAATTGCTCGAAACAAGCAGATTCAGTCTATATTTCTAAAGGAATTGGTGTGGGACAGGTACTTAGCTTTAGTCAGGAAGATATCGATGTACTTGATAGTCTTCAAGAAAATGGCATCAAGATAATAACGCAACAGATGCCTAGTGACAAAGAGATTAACTGGTCAACACTGAAGAAAAACTTGAAAAAACTTTAAACGGTTTTTAAGAAAGGAAAGATATGAGTATCTTACAAGCTATTATAATTTCGCTCTTCGTATATTTAGGGGCTATCGGTTCAGTTGTTGGGAACACGATAGGTTGGTATAACTTAGGGCGCCCACTGGTTGCTTCGTTCATAGTCGGACTCGTTATGAATAATGTCGAAGTAGCAATCCAACTTGGTTTGCTATTACAGCTAGCCAATCTAGGCTCAGTAACACCCGGTGGAGCAGTTGGATGGGATTTATCCTATGCAACTTACATCGGTGTAGCAGGAGCACTTACATTCCATACAGGTGACATGGTCACGACAACTGCACTAATGTGGACATTCTCCGTTGTTGGAGGTGCCATTGGTGTGGCTATGTGGAATCTGAACTACGCATTGAATCTCACGGTCAACCGTGTTGCATATCAAGGCGCATTGGAAGCTAATCCACGAAAGATTGCTTTTGCGAATGCTGGACTTGGTAACTTAATTGGTTTTGCAACCAGATTTATTCCTGCATTGATTATTCTTGCAACAACAGCAGTAGCGGGAGCACAAAGTGGTGTGAACGTTGCCGATTTGATACCACAATGGTTCCTAGTAACTATTAACACCTTTGGCGGCATGATGGCTGCACTAGGGATGGGAATCCTTCTGTCATTCCTCATCAAGGATAAATGGCAATTTGTGTTTGTTATTCTAGGCTTTGCTTTAGTGGGTTATTTAAACCTAAACATGATGGCATCCGCAACTTTCGCAATCATTATTGCTGTCCTGTACTACTTTACTCAAGCGGGAGGATCACATGAAGAAGGTTAGTGAAAAAACATTACGAAAAGCCTGGAGAATCTGGTTCTTCTGGCATGGTTCATCACAACAAGGTGAAAACTTACTTGGTAACGCAGTAGCTCATACAATGACTCCAGTTATTGAAGAGCTGTATGAGACTAAAGAAGAGAAAGTAGAAGCTTACAAGAGAAGCTTGACACTATTCAACACCGAGCAACAATTAGGAGCAATTGCTCCCGGAATCTTAGTTGGTGTTGAGGAATCTGTAGCTAATAAGGATATTACTCCTGAAATAGCAGATTCGGTGAAAGTAGCATTGATTGGTCCTACTTCTGCAATCGGGGATTCACTCTGGGTAGCAACAATTATTCCGTTGTTACTAACGATTGCTATGACCATTACACATATGGGAGGCATCTTCCTTTATGTAGGTCCATTACTCTATGCGATTGGCTATCCATTGCTGACAACGGGATTAAGCTGGAGCATGTGGAGATTAGGTTATAGAACGGGTATCGATAGTATGAGAGCCTTCATGCAATCAGGTAAACTCGATCTAATTACTCGTGCAATGACAATCTTAGGGTTGATCGTTGTGGGTGCATTAGCAGCGTCGTTTGTATCAGTGAATATTCCTGTGTTGATTACTCCTCCAGGTGGAGAAGCGGCAGCGGTCGATGTGGATGCTATGATTAACTCAATTTTCCCTAATATCTTGCCACTTCTATTAACAGTCTTCGTTTATTGGCTTTATTCAAAGAAGAAGAAATCACCTCTATTTATTATGGGTGTTATCTTGGTAATTGCTATTGCTTTAACGGTGCTTGGTGCACTAACTGGAACATATACATTTTAAATAAGGAGGTTACATGTTCAGTACGAAATATTTAGAAATGATAACTAGTATTATCAAAGAGATTGATGAAACACAAAGTGAGAACATTAAACAAGCGGCCGAACTCTGTGCTCAAACAATAAATAACGGTAAGTTGGTCCATCTATTTGGAAGTGGCCACTCAGTTCTTCCAGTTCAAGATATGTTTCCACGTTATGGAGGAGTAGTTGGATTCCATCCGATAATGGATCCTCGCCTAATGTGGATGAATGTCATTGGACCTGGTGGAGCAAGAGAACTACTTTGGTTAGAAAGACAAGAAGGTTACATTAAGAATTACTTGCAAAATTACAACTTTCAAGAGGGTGAAGTCATGGTTGTTTACTCTCATGGCGGTTTAAATGCGGCTCCGATTGAAGTTGCCCTACATGCTAGATCAAAGGGATTAAAGGTAGTATGTATC
>JAAZEC010000200.1 GCA_012512495.1 Erysipelothrix sp. | reverse complement strand
TCATCGGCCTGTTGTTCTCAGTAGGCTTCAATTTCATTATCCTGTTCGTCACCGACCCAACGATACTATTCATTTCTTATTCACTCAGCGGTTTTGGCTACGGACTCACCTATAACTCATTAATAGGTATCGCACTTGAGCCCTACGAGCCCAAAGAGAGGGAAATGAGCATGGCCATCTTCCAAACCTTTTTCGCAATCGGGATATACTATGGGGACAAAGTCTACGGACTCATACTCAACCTTATTCCCGCATCATACTCGACCCAACAAATGTATCAGTCTGTCTTTTTAGTGATACTAGTGATGACTCTAGTCACTCTGTTCAGTGTTGTCTTCCTACTCAAAGAAAAGGGTGAAAACCAATTATGAAACTCTTGAGTGCCTATCAAAAACATATTCCATTGACAACGTATCAAGAACATCATTACCATGCCTTAACCTTGTCACATCCGTTTTTAAGTGTTCGCTCAATCGATCCCTTAACTATCGAAGAGATAGAGTCATTACTCACACCGGAGATTGATTTCTTCTTAAGAGTGAATCGCTTCTTCTTCGAACCAGAGCTTCAAGAGTTAAAGGAGTTGTTAGTTGAAGTTGTACAGCTGCCATTAAAGGGAATCATTATCTCCGATATTGGTGTCCTTATGGTCCTAAAGGAGTTGGGCTATCAAGGTGAAATCATCCTCGAAATGGACACCACGCTTACCTCTGTCAACGATATTAACGTATACCTAGCCAATGGCATCAGCAGTGTCATTCTAGCCAGAGAGCTCTCACTAGATGAGATGGTGGAAATTGGCAAGCAGGTTATTGCGCCGGTATCCATCAACTTCTTTGGGCATCAGTTGATGTCCACTTCCCGTCGCAAATTGTTACAAGCCTATGGGGAGGAAAGTCACTTAGCATTTACGCAAGATAAGCTGTATGCCATGAAAGAAAAGACTCGTCCTGATTCGCTCTATTTCATCATGGAAGATGAATATGGGACACACGTATATCATGGCGAAATGCTTAATGGGTTTGATAGCATTGAAAGTCTATCAGGTTTTGAGTATCTCGTTGTTGATCCAATTCAGATGCCAGATAGTATGTTGTTTGAAGTAGGGGACAAATTTGGATATGGTACAATATCCAATGAAGAACTCACTCAGAAATATCCCTCTATTCGATTCTCTAGGGGACTCTGGGATACCAAGACCCTCGACAAAAAGGAGGAAGCATGAATAAAATTGAACTACTAGCCCCAGCAGGGGATTTAGATCGTCTCAAGATTGCTGTGATGTACGGTGCGGATGCTGTCTTTATCGGTGGCAAGAAGTTTTCCTTGCGCTCAAGGGCCTCTAACTTTGACTTACCAGCCATCAGAGAAGGGGTCGAGTTTGCCCATCAGTACGGGGCACACGTTCATGTTACCGTCAATATGATTCCTCATGACGATGATTTTAATGAATTCGACCAGTACCTCCTAGCACTCGATGAGTGTGAAGTAGATGCCATTATCGTCGCCTCACCCTATTACCTGACCCGTGCCAAAGCATTGGGTTGTAACTTCGAGGTACACCTTAGCACTCAGCAATCGATTACCAACAGTCAAGCCATCAAGTTCTACGAGCAATTAGGGGCCGACCGGGTCGTGCTCGCCAGAGAACACACGATGGATGAGTTAAAACAAATCAAAATGAACACCAACGTACCAATCGAAGTTTTCACGCATGGTGGCATGTGTGTCAACTACTCAGGTCGCTGTACCCTCAGCAATTACATGACCAATCGGGATGCCAATCGTGGCGGCTGTGCTCAGTCATGTCGCTGGAAGTACGAGATTCTCGATGAGAAACAAGGAGTTATCACCGATAATTTCTCCATGTCCTCAAAAGACATGAATGCCATCGATCAGTTGAAAGACTTCATGGATTTAGGAATTACTTCACTTAAAATTGAAGGGCGAATGAAAACAGAATACTATATCGCGACCATCGTTAGAGCTTATCGCCAAGCCATTGACGAGCTAGCGTTGAATAAACCAGTGGAAGAGGTACTAACAAAGGCTCGTGCTGAGTTGTTAAATGCGGAAAATAGGGCCACCTCCAATGGTTTCTATGGAGGAATCCCCTCAGCCAGTGGACATCTCTATGGCATCAATGGCCGGGATGTCAATCAGGCTTTTGTCGGTAAGGTCGTTGGCTATGATAAAGCAGAGAAGCGAGCCTACCTTGAGATAAGAAATCAGTTCAATAAGAATGATTTATTGGAGTTTTTTGGTCCTAAAAGAGAGTCAGTTCGCTTCTATCCCTTAGAAATGATCAATAGTGAACAAGAGGAAACGGAACGTTTCTATAAACCCATGGAAATCGTCAGTATCAAAAGTGAATACGAGATGGTGCCAGGGGACTTTATCCGTAAGGTATTAATCAATGATCATTGAGGGCTCACTATCAGTCAAGGCTGTACTGGAAAATGGTAAGCATCAGCTTCATCGTTTAATTATTCAATCAAACAAACACTCAAAAGACATTAACTATATCTTGCACCTGGCTCATCGTGAGTCAGTAGCGATTGAAAGGGTAGATGAAGGGGTAATTGACTCTTTAACCACGGGCAAGACCCATGGTGGGATACTTTTAGAATGCGAAGCAAGAACAAATGAAAACCTTACCTCAATCAGTGGTGATTTAGTCCTGCTGGTCGAAGGGGTAGAGGATCCATTTAACCTAGGCATGATCATGCGTACGGCCTACATCATGGGAGCTAGCGCCATCATTACGCCTTACCGGGATCTCAAGCACAGTGAACCGGTGCTCATCAAAGCGAGCGCGGGAGCTAGTGAAAAGTTAGTTTGGCATCAAAGTGATGACTTAGTCTTAGCCTTGAAACATCTCCATGTAGAGGGTTTTATCATCAACAGTGCTATGAGGTCAGACGATTCAATTGAAATCAGTAAAGCTGATCTAACAGGTAAAACGGTCCTAGCCATTGGCGGTGAAATGAGGGGTCTATCCAGGTCGGTCATTGAAGCCAGTGATGTCTATGTGACCATTCCCTATCCATTTAATGCTAGAATTGCTTTATCAGCGGTCAGTGCTGCTTCCATGTGTCTCTATGAAGCAAGTTCGCAACGATTGGAAAAGAACCATGAAACATCGACTTAGTGCCTTCGAAAAGAAACAAGTTATTAAATATGTCATTGCCGGATCGATACTGGTCCTGTTCTATTTTGTCATGCGGAATCTGGACAATCTATGGTCTGTGCTCGCAACCCTCTTTAGGATACTAACACCCTTTATGATGGGTTATGGAATCAGTTTCTTACTGCTTCCACTTGAGAAAATCATTAAAGGTAATCTGCCATTGAAGAAAGAGAAGACTAAGCAAGTGGTTGCCGTCTTCTTATCGACAATATTTGCTCTGTTAGCCTTCGCAATGATTATTCTCTTCATTCTTCCAGGTCTAATTTCTTCAATCATTACGGTCAGTGAGCAGTTCCCAAGCCTTATTGCTTCACTCCAAGGTTTCTACGAGAGCATTGAGATCAATGAGAACATTGCAGAGTTCATCCAAAACAGTATCACTCAAGCCCAAGAGTTTTTGATAAACACACTGCAATCTTCGATCACTAATGTCTTGTCGGGTGCCATGGACTTCACGAACATACTCTTTAACTCATTCCTTGCGATTACGGTCTCTATCTATGTGTCACTCGATCGCGAGTTCTTTAGCCGCAATGCCAAGAAGGTCTCACTAGCCTTATTGGGAAGAGAAATAACGGGACACCTTACTCACTTTACCCGTATTTCCTCACGAGTCTTTAAGCAATACTTCTATTCGAAGGGGGCTTCCTCCCTTCTATTAGGATTCTTTGCTTTTGTGGTTCTATCAATGTTTAGTGTGAAATATGCGTTACTGATTGCTACGGTCTTTGGGTTGTTCAATCTGATACCGTTGTTTGGCTTTGTCATTTCAATGTTTATCATTGTCATTTTTTTGATGCTGGTTCAAATCAAGGCAGTACTCACGACCGTTATTGTATTAGTAATCCTGAAGCTGATTGAAAATGTGTTCGTCACTAAGACCTTGTTTGGTGAACCTGTCTCACTACCAACTTTCTGGGTCTTGATAGCCCTGATTCTTGGTAATTATTCCTTCGGCATCCTTGGACTCTTTATTTCAGTACCCATCTTTACCATCTTCTATATCTCGATTCAGAACTGGGTAGAAAACCGGAAAGAGAGGGTAGAAGCAGATGAACATTAAAGAACTGATTAACGCTCGGACCAGGGTGATTGTGATTGCTGGTCTTATCTTAATTGCTCTGTTTTCACTTTTCAGCTATACCGATGCTATCAGGTCTATCTTTGGGACCTTGTTCTCTATCTTAATGCCATTTGTTATTGCTTTTTTCTTAGCCTTTCTTTTAACGCCGCTTTATAAGCTCATCAAAAGCAAAGTAATTGGAAAATTAATCAAGAATGATCGATTGAGTTCTATTATTTCAGCACTTATTACGTTGTTCATTCTTGCGCTTTTTCTTATTATGTTTTTCTTATTTGTGGTTCCACAGCTAGTATCTTCTATTAATAACCTAATTAATAACCTTCCAGGCTTTTTTGATGAAATGAGTGTTTATCTATCTAGTTTGGAATTAGAGTACGATATTGAGCATGAGATTACACAGCTACTGAACAGGGGAGTTAACTGGGTTGAGAACAATTTCGAGTTACTTTTGCGTAGTAGCTATTCGTTTCTAGCTAGTCTATGGACCAGTGTGATAGATTTTGTTTGGGGCTTTATCTTGAGTCTTATCTTTATGATGGTACTGCTTATGGATGGTGAACAACTAAGCAAGAGTATTAAAAAGTTGAACTATTCTTTATTTAGTCAACGAATTGGGGATGAACTAGTTTCTTTCGTCAGAATGACATCTGAAGTATTTAGGAACTATTTTGTGGGACAGGCACTCGATTCATTGATTCTGGGTGTGATTCTCTTTGTGGTGCTGATGGTTCTAGGTTTTCCTTATGCGATACTGATTGGGGTCACTATTACCATCACCAATATGATTCCATTCTTTGGACCTTTTCTGGGGGCAATTCCTTCCATTTTGATCCTAGCGACAGTTGATATCAATTATGCCATACAATTTGCTATAATAATATTGGTCGCTCAGCAGCTCGATGGAAATATCCTGTCACCCTATATTTTAGGTGATTCACTACAACTTCCAAGTTTCATGGTCATGTTCTCAATTACAGTCTTTGGAGGTCTCTTTGGACTTCCGGGCATGATCTTTGGGGTTCCGACATTTGCCGTGATGTACCGCTTGTTTAAGCGTTTTGTAAATTACAGATTGGAGAAAATATGAAGAAGATATTAGTAGTTTTATTAGTCTTGTTACTTGCTGCCTGCAGCACGCCGGCAACCAGAGAGACATTTGATGGCCTGGAACGTTTAAGTTTCGAGGAATACCAAGCATTTCTTGATGAAGGAAAATCTGGCGTCATTTACTTTGGCTGGACCGATCGTTGTCCGGATTCCAAGATGATTCAAGAGAATTATCTCTATGAGCTTGTCAGTAAAGAAGAGGGTGTTCGCAGCAACATGTATGTTGTTGACTTGGATGTTGTGGCACCAGATTCATTGACAGACAAGGATCTTCGCCAACCGATGATGGATCAGTTTGGTGTTCAGTATGGGCCTACGCTTCTTAATGTGGTAGATGGTCAACTCGTTGACATGATTGAGTGGACACCGCTCACAGCTGATGATGAGACGGCAATTCCTAGGGATACCATTGATACTTTCTTTGCGGAAAGTGGTTATTTGAATTAAATTAGTTAATTAAATAGGTAGAAATACCTATTTTTTTATGGAAAGTGATAAAAGGTGTTGACATCTGTAAGCGCTTTTAGTATATTTGACCTAAAGATGAACACTCATTCATGTGAAGAACGGTTCATAAAAGAGGAGGAACTATGAGACTAAAGGACAAAGTTGCATTAATTACTGGAGGAGCAAGGGGTTTAGGCCAAGCTATGGCAGAACTTTTTGTCAGTGAAGGGGCAAAAGTTGTGGCCTTGGATATGGGAGAAATGACCTATTCAAACGACAATGTCGAATTTATTAAGCTTGATGTAACTGATTCTGAGAAAGCCAAAGAAGTCTTTGAACAAATCACAGCTAAGTATGGACGTATTGATATCTTAGTTAACAATGCTGGTATTACTCGCGAGTCCATGACTCGTAAAATGACAGACGAACAATGGGATTTAGTCGTTGATGTTAACTTAAAGGGAGTCTTCAATTTAACCCGTCACGTGGGACCTTACATGGAAGCGCAAGGCGGAGGATCAATTATTAACATTTCATCCGTCGTTGGTACCTATGGTAATATCGGACAAGCAAACTACGCCGCAACAAAAGGCGCTGTTGTTTCGTTAGCGAAGACTTGGGCCAAGGAATTTGCTCGCAAGGGAGTTCCGGTTCGTGTTAATGCGATTTCACCAGGCTACACAATGACTGATATCTTAAAGACGGTCCCTCAGGACTTGCTCGATAAATTTGCTGCTATGACAATGTTGGGACGCCTTGGTGAACCAAGTGAGATTGCTAGTGTTGCCTTATTCCTTGCAAGTGATGAAGCATCCTATGTTACGGGTCAAAACATTGCTGTCGATGGTGG
Organism: Erysipelothrix sp.; assembly: GCA_012512495.1. Lineage (GTDB taxonomy): Bacteria > Bacillota_I > Bacilli_A > Erysipelotrichales > Erysipelotrichaceae > JAAZEC01. Next base: position 5,830 of record JAAZEC010000200.1, on the reverse strand, counting down.
CATGAGACTGTAATGATGAAACAGTATCCAGTTCATACCATACAATCAGCGACCAACGAAACTATCGCTTACCGTCAATGTGGATCTAAGGGTCCAGTGATTCTACTGGTTCATGGCAACATGAGTTCTTCGGTTCACTGGCAGGTAGCAATGGAGCAGCTTGAGGACAGCTATCAAGTGTATGCGTTGGATTTGCCAGGATTTGGTGATTCAACTTATAACCGTCAGCTTGAATCACTTCATGATTTCTCAAGAGATGTGACAAGTTTTGTTGAAAAACTTGATTTACAAAAAGTCCATGTTTTGGGCTGGAGTACCGGGGGTGGAATCGTGCTTGAGAGCGCGGCCGACATTCCAGAACGTTATGAAAAGATATTCCTACTAGATTCGGTTGGGATCAAGGGATATCCAATGTATAAAAAAGATGAATCATTTCAGCCGATTCTCACTGAAAGAATCTATACGCGTGAGGAGATTGCTAAAGACCCCATCCAGGTTGCACCTATCTTGAATGCTTATGCTACGGGCAATAAGGATTTCATGAGAGCGGTGTGGAACGCGGCGATTTACAATCTGAAACAGCCTTCTGAGGAAGACTATGAGATTTATCTAGATGCCATCTTCAAACAGCGCAATCTAGTCGATGTCGACGTAGCGCTCACGACCTTCAACATGAGCCATGAACACAATGGTGTTGTTGAGGGGACGGGTAGGATTGACTTGGTTCAATCTCCGATTGTCGTGATGCATGGTATTAACGATTTAGTGGTTCCTTTGTCTGATTCAACCTATTTGGGAGATTTACTGAAGGACCAAGCCGAATTAGTAGTGTTTGAAAATGTTGGGCATTCGGTCTTGACTGATAACCTGAAACTATTTATTGATACGCTAATTCAGAGAATTTAAGGAGGAAGTTATGCAACCAAATGTAGGAATCGTTGGCTTTGGCATCTATTTGCCAGAAACAACTATGAGTGCAAAAGAAATCGCACAAGAGACACAAGGTATCTGGAGCGAAGAGGCCGTTGTAAATAAACTAGGTATTAAGAAGAAATATATCGCCTCACCTGCAGATGGCACACAGGAAATGGGTGCTTTGGCTGCTCTTGATGCACTGAAGAATACAGGGATAGATCCTTTGGATATCGACGTGATCCTGTGTTTTGGTGAAGAATGGAAAGAATATCCGATGACGACTTCAGCATTGTATATCCAAGATCGCATTGGAGCTACGAATGCGTGGGGAATCGATGTTCAAAACCGTTGCTGCACCACTATTACGACCATGAAAATGGCGAAGGATATGCTCATTGCAGATCCTGATGTGAATACAATTCTAATTGCTGGTGGCTACCGTAATGGCGACTTTGTAGACTATACGGACAAGAACATGTCCATGATGTATAATCTATCGGCCGGTGGTGGAGCCATCATTCTTAAGAAGAATTATAATCAAAACGTCTTATTAGGCAGTCATATTATGTCTGATGGTTCTCTGTCTCGCACAGCAGGTGTTGAGATTGGTGGTATCGCTAATCCAATTACTGAAAGCAATCTGGGTGAAGCTTATAGATCACTTCGTTTGATGGATGCTGGGAAAATGAAGGATCGCTTAAATGCGGTTTCAATGGATAACTGGTATCATTGCATTGATAGTTCTCTTAGGAAGAGCAATCTAAAGCGTAAAGATATTGATTATTTGAATATTCTACATATCAAGCGATCTGGTCACATGTCGATGTTGAATGAGCTTAATTTAGATGAAAATCAATCAATATATCTGGAAGATTACGGACATTTAGGTCAAATTGACCAGATTCTAGGGCTTAAGTTAGCAGTGGAATCAGGGCAAGTGAAAGATGGTAGCATCGTATGTTCAATTGCTGCTGGAATCGGCTATGTCTGGGCTGCTGATATTGTGAAGTGGGGACCATACGGTGAGTAGTATCTTTGAGGTAATTTTACGATCACTCGAGTATGGTAGTATTTATGCGTTTGCTGCTTTTGGCATCATTCTCATTTATCGCACTTCCTATACGACCAATTTTGCTCAAGGCGTCATTGGGATGTTTACGACATTTGCGGTAGCCAAACTCATGGCTGAAACTGGAATAAATATCTGGGTCGGTGTGCTCTTTGGTATCGTAGTCGCCATTCTTATGGGACTATTGATTGATTTACTTATCATGCGTCATAGCAAGAAAGTGAATGCAGTAGGTAAGCAAATCATTACGTTGGGGATTCTGATGATTATTGTAGGTATTACCCCAATGGTCTATGGTGTCTATCCGTTTGTGTTACCACGGTTTTTTCCAGATGGTTATGCGAACTTATTCGGAGCAACAATCTCATATAACGCACTATTTAATATCGCACTAACTATTGTAGTAATGCTCGCCATGTTGTTTGTCTTACTAAAAACAAAGGTTGGCTTAGCAATAAGAGCGACAGCATCCAATGAACCAACAGCCCGGCTGATGGGAATTCCAACTAAGACAGTCACAATGGCATCATGGGCAATTGCCGCAGCACTTTCCTTATTAGCAGGTGTTATGGCCGCTCCATTTGGTACCGTCAATATCGGTTTTATGAATGATGTTCAAATCGGTGCATTTATGGCAGTGGTACTTGGAGGGTTCTCGACTTTCCATGGACCCGTTATTGCCGCCTTTATTATTTCAGTTTCTACAAACTTGCTACAGGTGTATTTACCCACGGGTATTGGGACAGTATGGGGAAAACCAATTGTCTACTTGCTCATTCTTGTCTTCCTGATTTTTAAACCTCTTGGTTTATTTGGCAAGAAGACTGTGAAGAAGGTGTAGCCGATGAAAAACAAATTCAACTTAAACAACCCAAAATTGGGTTATCTGTTAATTGGCCTTGCTTTCGCCAGTGTTGTGTTACTAGTGAACATGGGCGTTGCTAAGGTTTCGTACCTGAATGTCTTTGGCGCAACGATGATCTATACCATTGTCGCTTTGGGACTAAATCTACTGCTAGGTTATAGTGGATTGATTTCATTGGGAACCGCTGGTTTCATGGGTCTTGCTGCTTACATATCAGGCTTCATCGTTGATAAGAGTGGGTTACCATTTGAGCTTGGCGTGATTGCTGCAATCGTGATTCCAACGTTGCTTGGTATCATTGTTGGCTTTATATCCTTGAAGATTGAAGGAATTTACTTAGCTATCGCGACTCTTGCGATTTCGGAAATCTTCCGAGAAATATTTATTCAGTTAGATTGGTTTACAAACGGATCCGCTGGAATGATTATCAAGAGCTATCCAAAACTGTTAGGTGTTTTCCAACTTGATCAAAAGGGCATGTACCTGTTGATATGCGTAGTCATGGTTGTTGTATTTATACTGGTTCATTCGTTAACCAATGGTTATCTAGGACGTTCTCTTAACACGATGCGTTCCAGTGATCCGGCAGCCAGAGCCATGGGTGTCAATGTGTTTAGTCAAAAAATCTTCAGTTTTGCACTTGCGACAGCTCTCGCTGCGCTCGGTGGAGTTCTCTATGTTCATTTCTTTAGGAACTCTGCTCCAACAACTTGGACGCTAAACTTATCACTTACATTCTTGGCCATTATTGTGGTAGGAGGCTTTAGATCAATCAGTGGAACGTTACTAGGTGCTTTACTGCTCTATGCGTTTACTGAAATATTCTTTAAGAACCCTGCGTATCCTTTCTTGTCCAACCTGACTCCGATTATTCAAGGGGCTCTCATGATTATCTTCGTGATTTTCTGGCCCAATGGTATTGCTAGCTTCTTTACAAACTTGAAGCATCGCATCTTGGCAAAAAGAGCAGAGAAGGGAGCAAAATCATGAATCCTGTCTTAAAGGTTTCAAACCTTTCAATCGCTTTTGGTGGACTGAAAGCAGTCGATAACTTATCGTTCGAAATTAATTCAAAAGAAATCTATGGACTCATTGGTCCCAATGGTGCGGGAAAGACCACGGTCTTCAACTGTATTACTCAGTTCTATGTCCCGGATCAGGGTACCGTGGAATTCGTGAATAACAAGGGTGAACTTATTGAGTTGAATAAACTTGCGACTCATGAAATCATCCAACATGGAATGGTTCGTACCTTCCAAAACGTGGAACTTGTACCAGAATTATCGGTTCTTGATAACATCTTGGTCGGGGGACATATAGATTTTAAAACCAACTTCATCCAACAATTTCTCCAAACGCCTAAAGCCAAACAAGAAGAGGCTTTACTTACCAAAAAGGCGCTTGATATTATTGAAAAAGTTGGTATAGCGCATCTAGCATATTTACCTGCTGGAGCACTACCTTATGGTGTTCGTAAAAAGATTGAGCTGGCACGTACTTTAATGAGCAATCCAAAACTGATTATTCTGGATGAGCCCGCTGCCGGTCTTAACGATAAAGAAACAGAAGATTTTGCACAGTTGATCCGTGATATTAGAGATGAATATGAATGTACTATTCTCTTGATTGAACATGACATGGGACTTGTCATGAGCGTGTGTGATCGTATCACCGCAATCAACTTCGGACGCTTCTTAGCCACTGGCTCTCCTTACGAGATCCAAAGAAATGAAGATGTCATCACTGCATACCTAGGCGAGGAGGACGACGATGAGTAAACCTACACTGCAAGTCAAGGATTTAGTTGTCAGTTATGGTCCTATTGTAGCCCTAAAAGGTGTGTCGATGGATGTCTTCCCTGGTCAAGTGGTTGCTATATTGGGAGCGAATGGAGCCGGTAAAACTACTCTTCTCAGAACTATTTCGGGACTTATTCGCTCACAAGAAGGTTCAATCGTCTTGTTCGATCAAGACATTACTAAGATTGAAACCGAAAAGGTAACCAAGGCTGGTATCTCGCAGTCCCCTGAAGGACGTCAGGTTTTCTATGATTTAAGTGTTACTGAAAATCTGATGACAGGAGCTTTTACTCTTTCGAGCCAAAAGGAAATAGCAAAAAACCTATCGTTTGTGTACGGTTTGTTTCCAATCTTGAAAGAGAGAGAAAAACAAATTGCTGGAACACTATCAGGAGGGGAACAACAGATGTTGGCGATTGGCCGAGCACTGATGAATTCTCCAAAAGTATTATTACTGGATGAGCCATCCTTAGGTTTGGCACCACTGATTGTGAAGAGCATTTTGGAAATTACGCGTGAGATAGCTAATCGAGGAGTCAGTGTTGTAATTGTTGAGCAGAATGCTAAACAAACACTGAAGATTGCTGATTACGCATACGTGCTGGAACTTGGTCGAATTAGTGAGGAGGGTCCAGCAGAGGAGTTGCTTCATTCAACAACCTTGCTTGAAGCTTATTTAGGGAAGTAACTAAGTTATCTTAGTAACTTATATAGAAAGAAAAACAAAGGAGGAAGAACTTTCTATGAAAAATTTATTGAAGGCATTGGTCGCTTTATTGCTAGTGTTCGCTTTAGTTGCTTGTTCAACTGCCAATAACGGTGGTAACAACAATAACGAACCTAACAATGGAAACGATAACGAAACACCTGTTGAATTAGCACAAGGTGTTACAGACACAGAAGTACTAGTTGCTAACTGTGCAGGTACATCGGGTGCGTTAGCAACCGTTGGTGTTCCATTTAATGCAGGTATTGAAGCTTACTTCAAAATGATTAACGCTGAAGGTGGCGTTAATGGTCGTCAAATCAAGTTCATTCACCAAGATGATGAAGCAGATCCAACTAAAGCGATTACATGTGCACAGTCCATGGTCGAAGATGAAAAAGTCTTTGGATTTGTTGGTCACTTCGGAACCGGATCAATTGTAGCTACTTATGATTATATCTCTGAACAAGGTGTTC
>JAAZEC010000199.1 GCA_012512495.1 Erysipelothrix sp. | reverse complement strand
TTAGGGACTGATTTCGATCGGTCCTTTTTTGTTGGACCATTTGATTTTAACGCCTTCTATGATAGAATAATTCCATAGCGATGATAGAGGCTAATATGACGGGTCAAGCATAGAGAAGCGATGGTTGGTGAAAATCGTTGTTGACGCATCATAGTTCCACCTCTTAGCAGTGAAATCCGGTATCTACCGTTATCAGATTGAGCGGAAATGTTTCACGTGAAACATTTCAAGAAGGGTGGCAACACGAGATATCGTCCCTTTAGGAGATATCTTTTTTTATACCAATTAGGAGGAAATATGTTAGATATTAAGCTGTTTAGAGACAACCCAGACATTATCAGAGAGAACCTTACCAAGAAGTTTCAAGACCATAAACAAGAGTCCGTCGATAAAATTATCCAACTGGATAATGAATATCGCGAACTCAAGACCAGAGCTGACGACTTAAGAGGCCAACGTAATCGTTTATCCAAGCAAATTGGCCAATTAATGGGTCAAAAGAAGCTCGATGAAGCGAGTCAAGTCAAACAAGAGGTCCAGGAGATCGCCACAGAGCTTAATGAGCTTGAAGAAAGAGAAAATCCACTCTATCAAGAAATTCAAGGCTTGTTAATGACTATCCCTAACCTCATCGACGCATCGGTACCTATCGGTAAAGATGATTCTGAGAACGTCGAAGTCTATCGCGTTGGGGAACCAGTGATTCCCGATTTTGAAGTACCCTATCACGTCGATATCATGGAGAAATTGAACGGAATCGACCTTGATTCCGCCAGAAAAACCTCTGGTAATGGCTTCTATTATTTAATGGGCGATGTCGCAAGACTTCACTCAGGTATTCTGTCCTATGCTAGAGATTTCATGATAGACAAAGGCTTTACCTATGTCATTCCACCTTACATGATCCGTTCCCAAGTCGTCGAAGGTGTTATGAGCTTCGAAGAAATGGAAAACATGATGTATAAGATTGAAGGGGAAGACCTGTACTTAATCGGTACCTCGGAACACTCTATGATCGGTAAATACATGGATACCATCCTAGATCCTGCCCAAATGCCACAGAAACTCACTTCCTACTCACCTTGTTTCAGAAAAGAAGTCGGTGCCCATGGGATTGAGGAGCGAGGAGTCTATCGAATCCACCAATTCGAGAAACAAGAAATGATCGTCGTTTGTGACCCTAGTGAGTCCAAACAATGGTTCGAGTTCATGTACGAAGCCAGCGTTGAGTTCTTCAGAACACTCGATGTCCCGGTTAGGGTATTAGAGTGCTGCTCGGGAGACTTAGCGGACTTAAAGGCTAAATCAGTGGACGTAGAAGCCTTCAGCCCTAGACAGAACAAGTATTTCGAAGTCGGTTCATGTTCCAATTTGACGGATGCTCAATCGCGTCGTCTTAAGATCCGTATCGATGGTGACAAAGAGAAAGTCTATGCTCACACTTTAAACAATACATTGGTCGCGCCACCAAGGATGCTGATTGCTTTCTTGGAGAACAACGTTAACGCGGATGGTTCTGTTAACATTCCTGAGGCACTCCGTCCTTACATGGGCTTTAAGGAAAAGATTGAGGTTTAATAATGGCTGTTGATTTCACGAGGATCATTGATCGCCGGAATTTAGACTCTCATAAGTGGGCCACGATGTTAAAGAAGGGACCCAAAGGGCCTGATATCGTGCCTTTTACGGTCGCTGACTACGATTTTGAGATGATGCCTGAGATCAAAGAGGCTCTAC
>JAAZEC010000198.1 GCA_012512495.1 Erysipelothrix sp. | reverse complement strand
GTTACCATGGATGAGAAGAATTCAATGACCACCATGGAGTGGCATGTTCCTACGAGAGGGCTATTAGGCTATCGCTCAGAGTTCATTAATGATACTCATGGTGAGGGCACGATGGTCAGACAGTTCCATGACTATGAAGAGTTCAAGGGCAGTATCGATGAGAGGGAATCTGGTTCTATGATTTCCACGGAAAATGGTACGGCCATGACGTATGCTATCTTCAACTTGCAGGAACGTGGTTCCTTCTTCATTGGGGCTCAAACAGAGGTCTATGAGGGCATGATTGTAGGTCAGTCAGCTCGTGATATGGACATGGAAATCAATCCGACTAAGAATAAAAAGGGAACAGCTATCCGTTCGGATGGGCGCGATGAAGCGATGAAGCTTGTTCCTCATCGTGTCTTGACACTGGAGAATGCTATCGAATTCATCAAGGATGATGAGCTGGTGGAAGTCACTCCGGATGCGATTAGACTTCGTAAGAAGCACTTAAAGAGCCACGAACGCAAGCATGCTGTTAGGGCACAGAAGGCAGAATGATTGGTTCAAACAAGACAATCAATATGGTAGAATAGATTTATGAAAAATAAAGCAGTTACTTATGAAACGGTACATGTCTGTAAACAATCAGGTGCACGTGTGGGTCTTTTACATACCCCACATGGTACGGTTGAGACACCGATGTTTATGCCGGTGGGCACACAGGCGACCGTAAAATTCTTATCTCCGGCTGATATTGAAAAGATCGAAGCTGGTGTTATTCTTTCGAATACATATCACCTCTGGATTCGACCAGGGTCCGATGTGATAGAACAGGCTGGTGGCCTCCACTCCTTTATGAATGTAAAGAATCCGATTTTGACGGATAGTGGTGGTTTCCAGGTTTTCTCATTGGGTCATCTAAGAAAGATTGAAGAGGAGGGCGTAACCTTTAAGAACCACTTAAATGGTGACAAACTCTTTTTAAGTCCTGAGAAGGCGATCCAGATTCAGAATCAACTGGGTGCTGACATCATCATGTCTTTTGATGAGTGTCCACCATATCCAGTTAGCCATGAGTATATGAAGAAGAGCGTTGAGAGAACCTTACGCTGGGCACGCCGGGGGCAGGAAGCCCACCAGAAACAAGGCATTCAATCTTTGTTTGGGATTGTTCAGGGTGGTGAGTTCGCTGATTTGAGGGAACTCAGTGCCAAAGCACTAGTCGAAATGGACTTTGAAGGCTACTCCATTGGGGGGACCTCCGTTGGGGAAACCAAGGAAGTCATGTATCAGATGATTAGTGATTCTACGAAACACCTTCCGCTGGATAAACCTCGTTACTTGATGGGTGTCGGTTCGGTGGATGCGATACTGGAAGGGGTCCTTCGTGGCATTGACATGTTTGATTGTGTTTTACCTACGAGAATTGCTCGTCATGGGACGGCGATGAGTTCAAAGGGAAGAATCAATATTCGTAAGAAACAGTACGAGTATGATTTTACGCCTTTGGATCCAGAGTGTGATTGCGAGTGTTGTACCAATCATACGAGAGCCTATCTTAGACACTTGGTAAGAGCTAATGAGGGACTTGGTATGAGGCTACTGTCGATTCATAACCTTCGTTACCTGATTAATTTAACTAAACAAATTAGATTGGCCATTATGGAGGATCGCTACCTTGATTTCAAGAATGAACTTTTCTTGAAATATGATTTTGATAATCCAGAAAGTAAGGGCTTCTAATGAGAACTAGTGATTTTACGTTTGATTTACCTAGTGAATTAATCGCTCAGGTTCCTATTGAGAATCGTAGTGATTCCCGTTTAATGGTGCTTGATCGTCAGAGCCAAGCTGTGTCACACCACCATTTTTATGAGATTATTGACTACTTACATGATGGTGATTTGTTGGTGATGAATAACACGAAGGTTATTCCGGCACGCTTGTTTGGCATCAAGGAAGTCACAAATGCGAGGGTAGAACTGTTAATTCTCAAAATCACTGGGAATACTGCGGAGTGCTTAGTGGGCAATGCGAAGGCTGTGAAGTTAGGTTCTATTATCAGCTTTGGTGAGGGTCAACTGAGAGCTCGTTGTACTGAAGTGAAGGATGAAGGTATCCGGATCTTTGAACTCTTGTATGAGGGTATTCTGATGGAAGTGCTGGACCAGTTGGGTGAGATGCCATTACCGCCTTATATTCATGAGACATTGAGTGATAAGAGCCGTTACCAGACGGTCTATGCGAAGGTTGAAGGCTCGGCGGCAGCGCCGACGGCTGGACTTCACTTTACTCCTGAACTCTTGGATAAGATTAAATTGAAGGGTATTGAAATAGTGGAAATAACGTTGCATGTTGGCTTGGGAACGTTTCGACCCGTTAAGGTTGATGATGTGAATCAACATGTCATGCACTCGGAAGAGTATGAGGTTAGCGAAGAGGCTGCTGAAATACTTAATGAGGCGAAGCGTAGTAACCGTCGGATCATTTCGGTGGGTACGACGACAACACGGGTACTGGAATCACAAATGAAGAAGTATGGAAGCTTTAGGGCGATTAAGGATGCGACGGATATCTTTATCTATCCTGGTTTCAAGTACGAGGCTATTGATTGCCAGATTACCAACTTCCATTTGCCTGAGTCAACCCTGTTAATGCTGGTGAGTGCCTTCTCCAGCAAGGAAATGATTCTGAGTGCTTATAGGGAAGCTGTCGAGCAGAAGTATCGTTTCTTCTCCTTTGGCGATGCGATGTTAATAATATAGAAAGAGGGATATGAAATGACAACAACACTCTTACCGCTCTTGGCGCTGGCCATCATCTGGGTAGTTCACTACTTGTTTAGCTTTTTGGGGGCTTTCTCACTGTCTTGGGTTGGGGTTTTATTTTGGGCAATCTCAAGTTTTGGTTTTGGCTTATCGATGAGCCAGAGGAAAAAGCGCAGTAACACTTGGGTGATGAAGTTAGTTATCGCCTTTGTGGTGTTTCTTCTGTTTACCTATCAAATGGGATGGATTGCTGTTCCATATATGGCGAGCCTTCGTTCGAGTATCCTGATCTACTTCATCTACGTGTGGTGCGGTTGGGCTTTCTTCCGGGATTAATGGTATAATCTAATAACAATACAGGAGGTATTTATGTTAGAAAAAAACACGCAAGCACCGGCTTTTACACTTGTGAATCAAGATAATAGGCTCGTAAGCCTGTCTGATTTTCTTGGCCAAAAAGTTGTCATATACTTCTATCCGAAGGATTTTACACCTGGTTGTACTGACCAGGCTTGTTCTTATCGCGATCGTGAAGAAGATTTCTACGCAGCGAAGACAGTCGTTTTGGGTATTAGCCAAGACGATGTAGAGAGCCACACACGTTTCAAGAGTGAGTTTGGTTTCTCTTTCGATGTCTTATCAGATCCTGAACACCATGCGATCAAGGCTTATGGTGTCTGGGGCGAGAAACAAAGAGATGGCAAGACCTACGAGGGTGTCATTCGTACTACCTTTATTCTTGATGAGAACCATGTTATTAAGGAAATCTTTGCTGACACGGATCCTAAGAGCGATGCCGATCGAGTACTTGATGCCGTGAAGCATCTTGAGAAACCTATCCAAAGACATTATGTTTTGAATAATGGGGTGGTGGTTCCTTCCATTGGTTTTGGGACCTGGCAAATTCCCGATGGTGAAAAAACTTACCAATCCGTTAAATGGGCATTGGAGCTAGGTTATCGCCATATCGATACAGCCTATGTCTATCGTAATGAAGTGAGCGTTGGTAAAGCGATTAAGGATTCCGGTATTCCTCGCGATGAAATCTTCGTAACCACTAAGCTACCTTCTCATATCAAGGATGCCAGTAAGGTTAGGGACTACTTCTTTAGATCCCTTAAGAACCTCGACTTGGACTACGTTGATTTGTACTTGATTCATAATGCTCGTCCTTGGCAGGATGCGATTCCTAACTACGACTATCAAGATGAGAACGTCGCAGTCTGGAAAGAAATGGAACAACTTTATGAAGAGAAGCTAATTCGTTCTATTGGTGTTTCTAATTTCCATGAGCGTGATTTAGAGAATCTGTTGGCTCGTACGATGGTCATTCCAGTGATTAATCAGATTAAATATCACCCTGGACACACCCAAATCGCTGTGACAGAGTTCTCTGATAATCACCATATCCTTGTGGAAGCTTATAGCCCGTTTGCGACGGGTAAGATGTTTGGTTCACCTTTATTAGTTGAACTGGCAGAGAAGTACCAAGCGACTCAGGCACAAATCATTATGTCTTGGGTCTTAGGTCATGGCTACTTGCCACTTCCTAAGTCAGTTACTTATGAAAGAATCAAGGAAAATCTTGATGTCTTCGATTTGAAACTTTCTAAAGAGGATATGGCTCGCCTAACGGATGCGCCTAATCAAAAAATAGTAGCGTAATTACTCATAAATAATCAGCACTCTAGCGGTGCTGATTATTTATTTTGTGTTAATATAAGGGTATAGAGTACTGAACAACTTATTATAGTATCCATGTCAAATGGAAAAGGAGGAAATTATGAAAAAGACAATCGTTTTGTCTTTACTAGTGTTATTAGTTGGTTGTACAAATCAAAGTGAAACGGTATTTGATGAGGGAAGATATTGCACTGAAGTTGCCGATAAAAAGGATATGGTAAATTGGCTAGAGTTAGAATTTGAATCAGGCGAACTTATCATAATTAGTCCACTTTCATCTTACAAGTTTGACAACGGGAACTACATAGTTTCAGGGAACGAACTAAAAGTAACTGGAGTAGGTTTACCTTCTGGTGATTCTGATCAGTACACTTTAGTGTTTACAATTACTGACGATTCGCTCATCTTCTCTGAGAAGGATTCAGACCATTTTGAGGCTTTTAGCCTAAAGGACAACGTCACGTTTACTCAATCATGTGAATAATGGGCAAACTAAAAGGATTAACTCCTGTTCAACACAGGAATTAACCCTCAAGTTCAATCATTAATTAAACCGGTCAGTTCACGACTACTCTTTCTCAATGCTGATAGTAAGGATGGATTGACTCTCTTTAGGTAGATCTCTGAAGTTACGAGGGACATTGACGATTTTATCAACAACCTCAAGTCCTTCAATGACTTGCCCAAAGCCAGCATATTCGCCATCAAGGTGTGGTGAATCCGCCACCATGATAAAGAACTGTGAGCCGGCTGAGTTAGGATCTTGGGCTCTCGCCATCGATAGAACACCCCTTGAGTGTTTTAGGTTATTCTCAAAACCATTGCTAGTAAACTCGCCAGGGATTGAGTAACCAGGACCTCCGGTCCCATTACCTAGTGGATCCCCACCTTGAATCATGAATCCAGGAATGACCCGATGGAAAGTGGTGTCATTGTAAAACTCTTTCTCAATTAGAGCGATAAAATTCTCTACAGTCTTAGGTGCTACCTCAGGATAGAGTTCAGCTCTGATGTCACCTTGGTTTGTTTGTATCTTAATAATAGGGTTTGACATAAATTTCCTCCTGCTTCATATTCTATCATAGGTGAAGAGAAATTTGGCTTTTCACCTCATATTTCTTCTACTCGAGATAATTATAAAATTGTTTGTAATCATCGTACCAAGGTTATCAGATAGAGTCTGATATTCTCAAAATGCTGAACGAAATAGAGAGTCGGTTACATTGAACCCTTTTACATTATGTTAGTGGTATTGTTGATGAGTACCTTTTTAGTTATAATAGACAAGGAAAAAGAGGTAACCTATGCCACTCAACATTTGGATCTATTTAGTCACATCAATATTAACGCTGGTACTCACCGGTTGGATTATAAAGCATTATAAGCTCTCGAAGTATCAAGTGCTGATTTTTATACTGTTAGTGCTCTTCTGGTCTTCAATTAATATCATCAGGGCCTACCGGAAATCATACGCTGTCAACCCATTGGAACAAGGTGGTCTAGGACTCAGTATTTCCGTAGGCGCAACCATCGCTGCCGCGTACGGTTTAATGTCCCTCATTGCCCGCTTTCCAGTCTTTTTACTGACGGATTTCTTCAAATCACGCAAGGTAATGATAGGCTTCGCTCTATTGGCAGTAGGAGGCACCTCACTCTGGGTCATCCTAGCACCAGGCAGTGATTCACTACTATACTCGTCCCTTGCCCTAGGATTAGGAGCATCCATGTTATCGCTATTCAATGTCATTTTCTCGGAAACCTTTACACCAAAACAGGCCATGATGTCAGTCTCCATGTTATCCGTAGCACCCTTGCTCGCTGAGTTCATGATGTCTCCATTTCAATACGTGGCAACGAAGAATGGGGTCGCTGACTATCCCTTCATGTGGAAGGTATCATTAGTCTTATCGGCAGTCGCTCTCGTCTTTTTGATTTTCGTCAAAGATAACAAAGAACCGGTTAGAACCATGACCCTCCCAACCTTCCGAAAGCTCATAACTTCTAGGCAGGTTTGGGTCTTTGGCTTGATAGGAATTTCAATTTCATTTATTCGCTTTGGTCTCTCGGGATCAAACATTGTCACCTACGCACAGAATGATTTCATTAACATGAGCCCATTCGCCATTGCGTATATTGACTTCATCTACTCGCTCGCTCAACTGGGAGCTGGAGTCC
>JAAZEC010000197.1 GCA_012512495.1 Erysipelothrix sp. | reverse complement strand
TAGACGTATCATTCGTAATCAATAGCTTCGTCATGCCATGGTAGCGAGCCACTGGTAACAATAGCTGGCATGCCCTATGCGCATACCCATTACCACGATGCTCCTCATGGATCCCATAACCTATCTGCCCACCATAGTACAAACTACTCGAATCACTTCCATATCCAATTCGCAAATCAATCTCCCCTACTTTCTCGCTACCCTTACAGATGGCGAAATGGTAACTCGGAACATACTTCTTTTCCTCGATCGCTGGATTCTTCGATAGACAAACCAAGTGAATCTCACCATCACTTAGCTCCGGTAAGTCCATAAAACCATTAAAGACACAGGGCAGGCCTAGATAATATTGGATTTCCTTCCGTGTCTGCCACTCATCACCCAACATAGCATAGGACAATTCATCCCCGTATTCCCTATTCGAAAGTTTATGAGCTGGTCTGCTTTCGAGAAAGACTCCCTCTCTGCGCATACCTATCTTCTCCATGATCTTATAGGAACCGACATTCTCTTTATCACAATGAGCACTCACACGATGGAGATTCAACTCATCAAACGCCAATCGCAGCATCTCCTGACCCATTTCAACCCCGTAACCCTGCCTCCAGTAGTCTTTGTGGAGAATCCAGCCAATCTCACCCTCATTATCGTTTATCGCGAGATTGCACCCTCCGATGAGCTCACCGGACTCCTTTAACACCGCTGCGTACTGATAATTGGTACAAGGTATCTCTTTACTCCATACCATCGCTTGATCGATGAACGCTTCTGTCTGTTCCTTCGTGTTAGGTCCCCACATCATATAAATAACATTATCAACAACACCCGCATAGCCATGAACCGCATCCACATCATCCATCGTAAACTGACGGTATTTCAAACGCTCACTCTCGAGTTTCTTCATCACTAAAGGTTCCCCCTTCATCCTACTTGTAACTTAATTTATATCACATTAGCACATAGAACTAGAAAAGACAATGCCAAAGAAAAACGAACAGTTGTAACTGTTCGCTCATACCATGAAATCTATATTATCTGCCCGAATGCTTGAGGATAAACTTACCCATCTCAATCGCACAGTCTTCAGCTTGTGGTAAATGACCAATTTGATCTAGATAAGCATGCCCCACCCCATTATAAAGGATGGTCTCCGTGTGAACACCCGCTTTCTTGAGCTTGCGCGCATAAGCGATGGTCTCAACCGTTAAGAAGTCATGTTCCCCCACGGTGATAAAACTCACCGGTGACTGTGGGCTAACCTCCAGGTAAGGTGTTATGTACTGGGTCATGGCTTCCTCATCGCTGACATCCAAGATGTCACCAAGTCTTTCGATAGCCCCCGCGAACATCTTTAAGCCTGGAGCGATAACCTTTTTGTGTTTCTTATAAACAGCAATCTTGTCCCAAGAGAAATCAACATAAGTATCTGATACTCCACCGATGTTAACCGTTGGATACAACAATAGTTGTCCCTTGATCAGGTTAGTTCCTTCATTGATATTTCGATTTGAACAATAGGCGGCCAAGTTACCTCCGGCCGAATCACCCGCAACAAAGATGTTAGCAGGATCTCCACCGTGTTGCTTCGTGTGTTCATGGACCCACTGGAGACCCGTATATACATCTTGATGCCCAATCGGATACGGGTATTCTGGTGCTAGACGATAATCGACCGAGTAAATAATGATTCCCGTATTAACAACAATCAACTTCAGCGCATCCGCGACCACATCTGTACTCCCCGCAAAGAAGCCACCACCATGAATGTAGTAAAGGACAGGTGCATTTTCTAGCGTGTGTTCCGATTCAAACTTAGTCACCGTAATCATGGTGCCGTCTTTGACTTGAACCTCAAAGACTTCAGTCTCCACCTTTTCGTCTACGATAGGCGTGCTATTGACCTTATTAAAGAGGATTCTCACACCTTCTAGGATCTGATGGCTTTCAGCCGTTTTGATGGTCTTTTTCGGTATGAACTTCACCAAAATTGGGGTAAGCCTACTCATCTTATAAAGACGACGATCCATCGCTCCGATGGTATCACTATCCGGGAGGGGCTTCACCAGCACCTCTTCCCCATCGATGACTCTAACGAACTGTCGCTCATTCATTGCTACAATTAACTTCTTCGTATATTTTCTCGGCATTCCAATGCCTCCCTTTGGTCATTAGCGAAATCATATCATATTCAGACAAGCTTAGGTGTCAATTGTCTTTCTACATAATCAATGTCTCAATTGGTATAAAAAGACCGGGAAACTCTAGGAGCCTCCCGGTACAATATTAAGCTTTTGATTCTTTCTTCTTACGAGTATAGCCAATCATACCAAAGCCCAGTAAGATCATGAACGCTGAAGCTCCATAGAAAGCTGTAGCACTCGTTCCTGTACCTGGCAAGGTATCAGTTTCTACGATTCTCGTATTAGCTACCACGAGTTCCTCAACTTCAGGCGTGCCTGCCGCGAAGATACCCACTTCGAACACATACTTAGCTTCAGAAAGGACATACTTGTTAGGTGCCTTCACTTCCACGAAATAGTATTCGCCAGGAGCCAAGTCACTGACCAGGATTTCTCCATTCTTATCAGCCACTAGGTTCTTGAGAAGCGGTGTCGTTGGATTATCAGCACTGTAGAGTTCAAACACGGCGCCCTCTAGACGTTGATTGTTCTTACTATCCACTTTAATCAGCTTGATTGATCCACGATAGTTGATGAAGTCACCCACGACGATTACTTCGGGTTCACCCTCATGTGACGCTTCGACTTCAAACTCGACTAGCTCTGTATTCAAGATGTAGCCATCGATGCTGGCAACTTCTCTGAAGTAATAAGTACCCACAGACAAGTCTTCAACAAAGACATAACCATTCTCATCACTGAACAAGTCAGTCATTACAACTTCTTTATCTTCATTCAACAGTTCAAACTCAACACCCATGAGAGGTAGAC
The DNA here is from genome assembly GCA_012512495.1 of Erysipelothrix sp. Classification (GTDB taxonomy): domain Bacteria; phylum Bacillota_I; class Bacilli_A; order Erysipelotrichales; family Erysipelotrichaceae; genus JAAZEC01. Next base: position 265 of record JAAZEC010000197.1, on the reverse strand, counting down.
CAGCCTCGCTGATCTTCACTAAGAGTACCGAACCCTTGTAGTTGACATATTCCCCAAGATGGATTAGTTCCGGTTCACCGGCCTGATTATCCTCAATCTCGAAGGTAATACCCGTTGTATTTAGGATATAGCCCGTAGGAGCACTGATTTCAACCAGTTTAAACTCACCTACTGGGATGTTCGTAATCGTGTAGACACCGCCATCAATTGCGATATCAACCGCGACTAGATTGCCACTGGCATCTCTCACTTCAAAGACGGCTCC
>JAAZEC010000196.1 GCA_012512495.1 Erysipelothrix sp. | reverse complement strand
GCAAGCAGATCAAGATTGAGATGATTCATGGGCAATTAAGCAGTGATGAAATCAACGAGATCTTGAAACGCTTCAAACAGCAGAAGATTGACATGCTGGTAACGACGACCGTGATTGAAGTGGGGATCCATGTGGCTAGTGCTAATACTATGGTCATTTATGATGCGGATCGATTTGGGCTCGCCCAAATCCATCAATTACGTGGTAGAATAGGACGAGAGAATCATGAAGGTCTCTGTTATCTTCTGACTGATTCAACGGATCAACAAAGCCTCCAAAGACTGGAGTATCTCAACGAAACCAGTGATGGTTTTGAGTTGGCCTACTTCGATCTGAAGATGCGAGGAACTGGTGATTTACTAGGGGAAAGACAATCAGGGATTCCAAGTTTCCTATTGTCTGATATCATTAAGGATGAGAAGATTCTCAAGCAAGCCAAAGAAGACGCGGAAGTATTACTCCAAAAGGATGATACTGAAGCCATTGAATATGTGGAGGCCATCGAGAAAAGGATGGAATCCATTCTAATCCAAGCAGCCATCTAACGAAAGGAAGTTTGAACTATGACACTAGAAAAGTGGCTTCAACAGCACGAATTGAAGGTGAGTGATTATGATCTTGTCCGACGTGCCTTTACCCATGCTTCCTATGTAAACGAAAGCAAAACAACCCTGAAAGATAATGAACGACTTGAATTCATTGGGGACGCCGTCCTACAGCTTTGGAGTGCGGCTTTTCTTTACCGACAAACTCCTGAACTCAATGAAGGTCAAATGACACTACTACGCGCACAACTGGTTAATGAGAGTGCACTCGCCAGTTTCGGCAAACAACTCGACTTCAGTGAAGTCCTACTACTAGGAGCAGGGGAGAAAAAGAATGGCGGAATGGAACGAGATTCCATTATCGCGGATGCCTTCGAAGCCTTCATTGGCGCACTCTATCTCGATGGAAGTATGGAAAATGTCAACCTGATTCTTGAGAAGACCATTACGGTGGCCTATGACACACTGGATAAGGTTGATCTGATGGACTATAAAACGACCTTACAGGAGTTTATGCAATCCGATACCCGCAAGACCGTGACCTACGAACTGGTCTCCTCGAAAGGACCCAGCAACAACCCAACCTTTGATTCTTTGGTAACCATGGATGGCATCATTCTAGGCCGTGGAAGTGGACCTACCAAGAAGAAATCACAACAAGCCGCAGCCAAAGATGCTCTAGAAAAGCTGGTGAAATAATGCAAGCCTTTGATTTATTAGTCCAATGCGGTCTCACGAAAGATCAAGCATCGCTCTTTAAAAACGAGTCGATCGACATCACTTACTCACTCAGCAGTAATTTACTTCATATTATTTTTCCTGTCACCAAGCTGGTGCCTTTTCGACTCTACGAGAAGATCAACAACAGCCTGAAGGAGCGCTTCAGCTGTGAGATTCTAGTCTCATTAGACTGCGAGAGCGCCACCCTAGACTACCAAAATCTCATGAAATACATGATCTATCTTATCAAGGAGTACAAGATTGACCCGCGGCTACTGAACTTTTCAACACGCCTCATTGAACAACAGCTCTATTACATGGTCAATAATGATGAGCAAACCACGATTGTAAAAGATGCCATGTATTTACTCAGTACCGCACTCACTGAGATTGGCATACGATTGAAAGTCAATTATGAACTCAGACCCACCACCAACAAGGTCGACGTTAAGAGTGAGGTCGAAATGGTGCTACCCAAGACGGTCGCCCCTAAGAAAACGCGTAAGAAAACCAAGACAGCCGATTTCCCACTCGTGGCGATTCATCAACTGGTAGACGAAGTCAGTAACGTCAAGGTGAAGGGTGTCATTTTCAAGATCGATAAACGAGTCACAAGGACCAATAATGTAGAGGTCACCCTGTATCTTTATCACGAAAATGATGCGATTGATGCGGTCATGTACCTCGATGATGAGGATGAACTGGACTTCAAAGTCGGCCAATCGGTCATGTTAGCCGGCAGCTATCAATACTATTCCTTTAAGAAAGAGAACCGCTTTAGGATCTCTGATATCACCCTGATTGAAGATCTATATCCCAGAAAAGATGAAGCGATAGCTAAGCGAATTGAGCTCCATGCTCATACGAAATCATCCGAAATGGATGGGATCAGTGACACCACAGAACTCGTAAAGCGGGCTTATCAATATGGACACGACGCGGTCGCGATTACAGACCACATGGTCGTCCATAGTTTTCCGGCCGCTCAAAGGGCTATGAACTCTTTGAACAAGGGTGAACACAAGATTAAAGTGATCTATGGTGTCGAAATGAACATGGTAGAAGATGAACTCCATATTGTTTCAAACCATCACTCTGCCAACTTAATGAACTCAACCTACATTGCTTTCGACGTTGAAACGACCGGCTTAAGCTCCCGACTCGATGAAATGATTGAATTCGGGGCCGTCAAGGTCGTCAATCAATCGGTCGTCGCCAGCAAGCAGTTCTTTATCAAACCCAGCAAGGAAATTCCAGCCTACATTCAGAAACTAACCGGTATCACCAAGAAGGAGACCGATACGGGGTTATCGCTATCTGAGGCCATGGTCCAGATACAAGAGTTCATTGGCGATGATATCCTGGTCGCCCACAATGCTCGCTTCGATATGCGCTTCCTACAGGAAGCACGCCGTAAGCTGAATCTTCCACCACTGAAGAACACACTCATTGATACCCTGGATCTATCCAGGCTGATAATTGACTTAAAGCGAAGCTATTCACTAGGTTCGGTCGCTCGTTATTACCGGATTGCTTATGATCAAAGTGTCGCTCACAGGGCAGACTATGACGCTCAAGTGCTAAGCTCTGTTTTAATCTCTTTATTGGCCGACTGTGAGAGCCAAGGCATTCATAGCACCGATGATTTACTGAAGCACCAACAGGACTTCGAGACTTTCGATAAATCCATGAAGTACCATGTCAATTTGTTGGCCAAAGATAGTCAGGGCCTCAAAGAGTTGTATAAGTTGGTCTCACTATCCCATACGAAATACCTGCGCTTTAGGGGTAAATCCGTCAAGAAGAGTAATGAATCGAATGCTGAACCGAGGATTCCTCGCCATGAAATTGAGAAGGTCAGGGAACACCTACTCATCGGCTCAGCCTGTTACAATTCGCTCTTGTTTGAGATTGCCAGAACCGGCTCCATGGAGGAGTTGGAAACTGAAATGTCCTTCTATGACTATGTTGAAATTCAACCTCTAAGTAATTACGAACCACTGATCTATACCAACAGCCTTAAGTCCAAAGAAGAACTGATTCAAATACTCAAGGACATTATCTTCACGGCCAAGAAGTTGAATAAACTCGTCGTCGCCACTGGTGATGTTCACTATGTCGATCAGGAAGACAAGATTTTCCGTGACGTTTATGTCAACGCGATTGGGTTGGGTGGCGTACGGCATCCACTCTATGTTTATGACAATGCGGTCAGACGTAATAATGAGCTGCCATCGCAACACTTCAGAACTACCCAAGAGATGCTGGAGGGCTATCCCTACCTGGATCCTGAGCTCGTGAAACAGATGGTCATCGATAATTCCCAGAAAATCAATGAACAAATTGAAGTCATTCAGCCGATTCCTGCTGAGCTCTATACACCACACATTGAAGGATCCGATTATAAATTAAAAGAAATCTGCTATAACAATGCACACAGGATCTATGGAAATCCCTTACCTGAACTGGTCGAAAAGCGCTTGGTTCGGGAGTTGAATTCCATTATCACTAATGGCTATGGTGTCATCTATTATACGTCCTACCTATTGGTGAAACATTCCCTGGAACACGGCTATATGGTCGGCTCACGAGGTTCCGTAGGCTCTAGCTT
>JAAZEC010000026.1 GCA_012512495.1 Erysipelothrix sp. | reverse complement strand
TCAACTTTCAGACGGCATCCCTGAGGACACACGATACATATCATTTCTTGTTCCATTATGCTTCTCCTATACTAATCGAAAGTCTGCCTTCGATACCATTGATTAATTGGCGAGGAAGTTTTATCTTTTCCATTTCACCTGGGGCAATCACCGGTCTCTTAAACTCCTTAAGCACCTCACCCTTGTCATCACTCACAACGATCTTGACGTTTCGATCCGTCTTCGTGACCCTAAACATGATTTCTAGGGCCTCTTTCTGTTGATCATTAACAAAGAACGATTGGGGCACGGTATAGGACACATAATCCCCCGCAACAATTTGAACCATTTGGTCGCCCTTCTTCTGACCTTCCAGATATTTGATGACATTCTTAGCAGCCTTGGAGGCCTCAGCCGAGACATTATCCACCAGATCATGAATATGGACCACATTGCCCGCCGCGAAAATACCCTCAACACTAGTCTCCATCATTTCATTAACGATGGGACCACGGGTTTTCCTATCGAGCGAGACATCGACCGACTTGCTGAGCTCATTCTCAGGAATCAGACCCACCGACAACAACAGCGTATCACACGGTACATATTCAATCGTACTCTCGATGGGCACACGATGCTCATCGACCTGGGCGATACTGACCCCCTCCAAGCGATGCTTACCATGAATATTGACCACGGTATGGGACAGCTTCAAAGGAATGTTATAATCCTCTAAGCATTGAACAATATTACGATTGAGTCCATTAGAATGGGACTCGAGTTCCAACACCATCTTTACATTAGCGCCATTGAGCGTCATCCTCCTGGCCATGATGAGTCCGATATCACCAGAACCAAGAATCACGACTTCCTTGCCGACAGGCAATCCCTCAATGTTGACATAGCGTTGTGCCGTCCCTGCCGTATAAATCCCAGCAGGACGAGTACCCGGAATCTGAATCATGAAACGAGTTCTTTCACGAGAACCCATCGCCAGGACGATGGTTTTAGTCTCAAGAATCTCATAACCCTTCGCCGTCGATACCACATGGACCTTCTTATATGAACCAGCATTTTCAATCTCGAGGACCATCGAATCCAGTTGGACTGGAATCTTCAACTCCTTGATTTTCTCAATATAGCGATGAGCATATTCTGGTCCGGTTAATTCTTCTTTAAAGGTATGGAGTCCAAAGCCATTATGGATGCACTGATTGAGAATACCACCCAGTTCCACATCTCTTTCGACAACCAAGATGTTACTTAAACCTTGTTCACTCATTTCCTGAGCCGCGGCCAAACCGGCTGGGCCACCACCAATAATAAGACAATCTAACATACTATTTATCCTCCAATAACACATTACTGCCAACATCTTCTAGCAGGATATCCTTGAATTCGATACCTAGTTCACGATGTAGGATTTCCATGATCTTTGGCTGACAGAAACCACCCTGGCATCGTCCCATGCCGGCTCGGGTCCTTCGTTTGATGCCATCAATCGTTGTCGCTCCAATGGGCCTGTGAATCGCATCGAGGATTTCACCCTCCGTGACAATTTCACAGCGACAGATCACATGTCCATAGGCTGGGTTATCTTCGACGAGCTGTTGTTTCTCAGTGACGCTTAGCTCAGAGAAATCAATCAAGCCTTTACGAAGAGGATTATAGTCTGACTTCTTTATTAACTCATGTTTCTCATTGATCAGGCTCACGACATACTCCGCAATGGCTGGCGCTGCTGCAATCCCTGGCGACTGAATACCAATCGCGTGATATAGTCCCTCATGTTCCTTGTCTTCCTCAATCACGAAATCATTGTTTGAATGAGTCTCAACAGGACGCAGACCCGTAAAGATACGGATGATGTTTTCCCTTTTCAGATTCGGAACCAAGTGAGAAGCCGAGTCAAATAGCTCACTGGCCTCATCCTTAGTAAAGCGGGTCGCTTCCTTATCTTCCATCATCGTGGCCGTCGAACCTAGGATGATGTTACCAGCACAGGCAGGAATAGCTGCCATGCCCTTGGTTGCTTGACCTGGTACTGGAAAAAGGGTCGCATTCAGTTCGAAACCGACGGCCTTTTCAATAATCATGAGAGTCCCATGACGTTCAACGATTTCATAGTTCTCACTGCCTGCGAGTTTCGCGATCTCATCGCCATAGACGCCGGCACAGTTGATGACCCATCGTGTTTCATACGTGTTATCTTGCGTACTAACCTTGTAGCCTGAATCAGTCTTTTCAATGCCAGTGACACTCTGATTGAGCTTCACTTCAGCGCCATTGTTAATAGCATTCTCGGCACAGGCATAGGCGACTTCGTAAGGGTCGGTAATTCCTGCCGAAGGCGCATATAGAGCACCGATGGCTTCAGGATTGACCTGAGGCTCGATGCTTCTCATTTCCGCTTGATCGACAATGCGAAGACCGGGCACATTATTAGCTAGCCCATTCGCTAGCAATTGCTTCAAGGTCTCAAGTTCTTCTTCCGTGAAGGCAACCGTCAGGGTCCCTTTGTTTTCATAGGAGAATTCCAGCTGCTTAGCAAGCTCTGGGTACATGCTGGCGCCAAGGGGGTTGAGTTTAGCTTTCAGCGTGCCATGTTTCGCGTCGTAGCCTGAGTGGACCACACCGCCATTCCCTTTGGTTACGCCTGAAGCGATATCGGTATTTTTTTCCAATAGAAGTGTCTTCAGCTGGTATTGTGACAAAACCCGCAATACATTTGTTCCCACAATACCGCCGCCAATTACTATTACATCCACTTGATTCATCATGTTCTCCTTCTTTATCTTTTGATTTAATAGTCTAGTTTCTTGTTTGGATCGAGCCAGCCTCTACTGAAGGCAACTGCGCGCTTCCAACCGGAATATAGTTCTTCTCGAGTTGCTTCATCCATCTGTGGTGTGAAGCGTTTATCACATTTCCATATCTTCTTGAGTTCATCCGTACTCTTCCAGATTCCAACACCTAGACCCGCCATGTATGCTGCGCCTAGAGAAGTCGTTTCAATATCGGTCGGTCTTTCAACGACGCAATTGAGGATATCGGCTTGGAATTGAAGTAAGTAGTTATTGACCGTAGCCCCACCATCCACTTTCAAGACCTTGAGCTTAACCCCGGATTCTTTCTCAATTTCATCAATCAGATCGCGGGTCTGATAAGCAATTGACTCGAGGGTTGCTCTAGCAATATGCGCATCGGTAACACCAGCCGTTAAGCCTATGAGCATACCACGGGCATCCATGTCCCAGTGTGGTGCCGCCAGACCAGAGAAGGCTGGTACGAAATAGACACCCATCGTATCGTCACATGATTTAGCCATTTCCTCTGATTGGGCAGCACTAGTAATGATGTGCAGCTTATCCCGTAACCATTGAACCGCTGAACCAGTGGTCAAGATGGAAGCTCCCATACAATAGGAGATGTCCCCATCCATTTGCCAAGCAAGGGATAAAAGTCCCTTATCGGATTGGATAGGCTTCTTGCCGATCGTCATCATCGGGACGTTGGAAGTCCCGTAGGTATTCTTAGCATCACCATCGTCGAAGCAAGCTTGCCCAAAGAGTGCCGCGTGTTGATCACCTGCGACGCCGGTGATTCTAATAGGTGCTCCGTAGATTGAACAATCAACATCACCAAAGTAGCCAACGGATGGCTTAACTTCGGGTAAGATGGCTTCTGGGACACCGACATACTCCAGCAACTCCTTGTCCCATTCACC
>JAAZEC010000025.1 GCA_012512495.1 Erysipelothrix sp. | reverse complement strand
CTGTTTCAAATAGGCTACTTAAGTACTCTCTCAACCCAGCATATGAAGCCAAGTCATGGTAGTCCATCTTATAGTAGGACACCATCTGAGACAGCTTCTGTTTAGCCTCTAAGTCTTCTTTCTTAAAGCGAGCATTGGCTTCAATTCCCGTCAGTGCTCGCTCTAGAAAGGTCTGTGAATTGTAGTCCCGTCTGCCGATGATGACGATTTTTAGATTGTTGGCATCGAAGACACCTTGTAAGACCAAGTCATAGAAAGCTGGCAATAACTTGCGATAAGTTAGATCGCCCGTTCCGCCAAAGATCACAAAAACATTGGGATGGTTACTGTCCAATCCAGTCATAATGATACACCCCTTCTTTATCGACTCTCTCAAATGTATGGGCTCCGAAATAGTCCCGTTGTGCTTGTATCAAGTTGGCTGGCAAGCGTCCACTTCGATAAGAGTCATAATAGCTCAATGCGCTGCTATGGGCACCCAGTGAGATGCCATTCAGGCTGGCGATCGAGACAATTTCACGCCAGTCACTTTGGTAGTCTTTAATCGTACTGACGAAGGTTTCATCCAACAACAGGTTATCTAGCTGAGGATTCTTCTCGTAGGCCTCTGCGATCCTGTTCAAGAACTTGGCACGAATGATACAACCCCCACGGAAACCGCGGGCAATGTTGGCGAAGCTTAAGCTCCAATTATTCTCAATCGCTGCTTTCGCTAACAAATCGAATCCTTGAGCATAGCTCATAATTTTCGATAGATAAAGAGCACGTCTGACCTTTTCAATAAAGACTTCCTTCTCGCTGATGACAACGTGATCGACCCCTGGTAAGATGCTTTGGGCACGGACTCGCTCCTCTTTGATGGAAGAAATGAAACGCGCATAGACGGCCGAGGTGATTAATGACGTATTGACGCCTAGATCAAGTGAAGCCTCTACGGTCCACTTACCGGTACCTTTTTGGCCGGCTTTGTCGAGAATCATATCGATCAGATAGTTGTTACCATCTTTGACACGGAAAATCTCTGAAGTAATTTCAATCAGATAGGAATCCAGTTCACCCTTGTTCCACTGGGTGAAGACGTCTGCCAGTTCATCGTTACTTAAACCACCGACACTTTTCAGTAGGTGGTATGCCTCCCCAATCAGCTGCATATCCCCGTACTCGATGCCATTGTGGACCATTTTGACATAATGTCCTGCCCCATCATTGCCAATGTAGGAGACACAGGGTTCACCATAGGCTACTGCCGCGATATCCTTTAATAGAGGTTCCACCAAGTGATAACCGTCCAAATCCCCACCAGGCATGAGGGCTGGTCCTTCGAGGGCTCCCTCTTCTCCACCAGAGACTCCTAGTCCTAGGTAGTTTAGACCTAGTGTTGTGACTCTTTGGTGGCGAACGATCGTATCCTGGTAGTTGGAATTACCACCGTCAATAATGAGATCGCCCTTCTCTAGTAAGGGGATGAGCTTGTCGATGAAAGCGTCGACTGGTTGGCCGGCTTTGACCATCAACAAGATCTTGCGGGGGACTTCCAGGGACTGGACAAAGGATTCCAGGCTTTCATAGCCCTCTAGTTGATTGAATTGTTCGATTGCTTCTAAGGTCACTGAATGGGTGCGATTGAACACGGCAACCTTATAACCGTGATTGACCATGTTCTGGGCAATGTTACGGCCCATGACGGCCATTCCTATAACTCCTATATGATTCATACGATACTCCTTCTCTTTGATATGTTTATTATACGTCACAGAATCTTTAATCACAAAAAAAGTAACCAGATGAGTGATTACTTTAGGATTCCTAGGATGCCAAGCGTATTGGGACCGCTATGGGTTGAAATGGTACTGCCAGCTCTAGTGACGATGATTTCGTCAAAGTAGTTGGCTTCTTTTACTTTATTAATTACTTCGTCTAGTAGCGCTTGATCCAAGCCACTATGAGCGATGATGAGACGATCGGAACTGAATTTTTCCTTGTTCTCCAAGATGGCTACACAGTATTTCAAGAGTGAGCGCTTGAGTGAACCATGGATCAGTTTCCCTATTTTCATTTTCCCATTGACGACGGAAATGACCGGATGTATTTTCATGGACTCCACACTCTGTTGGGTCAAGGAACCAATCCGTCCACCCTTTCTCATGTACTCCAGGGTATCGACCATGAAACTGACCTTAACCTTGGGTAGTAGGGAACGGATTTCTGTGACTATCTCATCGGCACTCTGTCCCTTTTCACGGAGCTCGACTGCTTTTAGGACGAGTAGGCCACTTCCAGCGGATAGGTTTTCTGTGTCGATCACTTCCACGTTCTCAAACTCCGAAGCAGCCAACAGCGCGTTTTGATGCGAAGAAGAAAACAGAGAGCCTAGGCTGAAGTGAATGACTTTGTCATAGTCTTTGAACTGTTCGAATAATTGAATGTATTCATACACGTTGACGGCAGAGGTCTTGGGCACCTCAGAACCGGCGTCGACTGCTTGGTAGATGTCGTCGACTTCGATGTCGATTGTGTCGCGATAATTCTTGTTGTTTAAACTGATCGTCAACGGGCTGATGGCGATGTCATGTTTTTGAATGAGTTCTTTTGGCAAATCAATGGTGCTATCTGCGCTAATCTTGATTTTCATAGTGTTCCCTCTTCATTGTTTCAATGATTCCCATAATATCCAGAGAATCCCTATGAGTCATTCTATAGTGTTGGAACTCTTTTTTCAAGTAACTATCATGGAAAGCCTCTATCTCATAACTCATATCATCACCTTCTAGCGGATAATGGAAGGCTTTGTTACTGAGTAAGAAAGAATCAGGGCGATTAAACATGGGGACTTCAATGGTTCCCAGCTCGCACTCAATGATGGCGACACGGGGTTTACTTCGATCCTTGGCCCCTTCGACGATGAGGTAGCTTCCATCTGCGAGGACTAGCTTCGTCTTGAAATACATATCAAACTCGTTCTTCTCTGTCTGGATGTCTACGACTTCACTGTTTACGAAGTCCAAACAGAATCCTAAAGGATAGCTTGCGACATCGTAGATGGCGCCCCCTTGAATCGGATCATAGATATAGGAGTCATTTCTATAAACCTCATTATCACAAAATGAGGCGGTAATACTGTAAATTTTCACATCCTTCAATAGTTTCTTCAGCGCATCAATGGCCGGAATGAAACGAGTCTTCAAAGCTTCCATGTAGAGAAGATTCTTTGATTGAGAGAGAGCTACCACTTCTTTGAGTGAAGGTAGATCGAGGCTAGCAGGTTTCTCACATAAAACAGCCTTCCCATAGTGTAAGGCTAGCTTACTAATGGGGGCGTGATCCTTGTGTGGCAGTGCCACATAGACAGCGTCGACCTGTTCATCCTCCAATAAAGAGAGGTAGTCACGATAGATCGTAACCTCGTCTTTGTCTGTATACGAGTGCGAAGCAATCGCAACCAATTTCCCTCGTTGGCTGTTATTGAGGGAGGCGCGAAAGCGTCTAGCAATATTGCCATAACCGATAATACCCCAGTGAATCATAATCGAATTCTCCTTAAGTTGTTTGATTGAGACAGGACGCTCAATATGGTAAAGTGTAATAAATAGTAGAACACAGAATCATAGAGGAGGTCACTATGCGCTATAATGTTGCGAAATCATTTTACCATCCCATTTTCGATGAAACTGAAGGACCCTTTGTTTCTATTTATTTTGAAACATCACCTTTTGCCCAGGATAGAAACAAGAATCAAATTAATCTAAAGAACATGATCAGCACGCTTAATCAGCAGCACCCCGAGTTGGTCGCTCAATCACACCAGCTCACCGAATTACTGGACGATCCTTCATTCTGGGATCAGGTCAAACAGGGACTGGCTATCTTGATGAGTCCTAACGAGAATGTTGTCTATTTCCTACCCGAAACACTCAAGTCGTCCTTGACGATTGGGGACCATTTCTACATTTTGCCTCTCGTCAGGCATTACCAGCAATTGAATGAAGTCCAGTTGTTGTTACTCAATCGTGAAAACTTCAAGCTCTTCCAGGGTACTTACCACAAAGTTGAACCACTACCCTATCCTAATGATGAACCAATCACTGCCGATGAGGTACTAGGCACTGATACCAGACAACGCTACTTCTCAGCTACACCTGGTGGTCGTATGCAGGGGGATGATGGAAAGAGTGGCATGGACGATGTGGACATGTTACGCTACTTCCAGTATGTTGATAAGTATGTCAACAACTACGTCTCGAAGGTTTCTAAGTTGCCTTTGATTCTCGTGGCCCTTCCAGAATACCACAAAACCTTTAGGGAAATAAGTGAAAATAACTTCCTGTTTGAACAGGGTATCAAGATGGATTTCTCGGGCTTCACCCATGATGATTTAGCCACACAGCTGGGAAGCCTACTGATTCCATATAACCAAGCCCTATTGAGTGGCTGGGTTAACAAGTTCAATACCGGGCAGGCCAATGGCAGTGCGAGTGATTTTATTGAGGATGTATTAACTGCGGTTCTTGAGAAGAGAGTCGATACGCTATTAATCAGCCACGATAGTTTCCTATATGGACTCATTAATGTGGAGGATCAGACCTACTTGGTCGATGAATCCCGTAGCAATAACCTATCCAATGAAATCGCGGTGCTGGCCCTAAAAGCAAAATCTAGGGTCCTGGTACTCGATGAGGACATGATGCCTACCAAGTCACCGGTAGCGATGATTGCTAGATTCTAATGTTTACTAAAAAATCACAGGTCACCCTGTGATTTTCTACGTTCAATGTAGTAATGGAGTTCAGGAGCGAGAAGATAATCTGTCTGTCTTAACTCATTGATGTTCTTGGCACCTAAGAGCGCCATAATCTTTTGAAGCTGTTGTTGCCAGGTTTCAATCATGAGAATGGTTTTCTCGACACCATCGGACATGACTGATTGTAGTATGACACCGGATAGACCGATTGCTTTAGCTCCCAACACGAATGACTTCACCATGTCGAGGGGATTTCTGATGCCACCGGAGGCTATCAAATCGACAG
>JAAZEC010000195.1 GCA_012512495.1 Erysipelothrix sp. | reverse complement strand
ATCGCGTCCATTAGCTCGGTCTTTGTGGGAAGAATCATTGACCAGAAAGGCAAGCTTAATCTATTACCCGTTGGCCTTTTGATACAAGTCTTTGGCTTGATAGGAATGCTATTCGCGAAGGAGACTGTCACACTAATTATTTTTGGTACCGTTCTAATTGGTGGAAACATTATCCTATCTGCCATTAGTAATGGCTTAATTAGAGACTATACCCCAGACTCCATGGCCGGACGCTTCCAAGGAGTTCGTATGATATTCGGGGTCATGTTACCGATGATAATCGGCCCATCTATTGGCTCCTTTGTGATAAGTTCGTCTAATAGAACTTATGAAGAGCTGGGTGCCATTAAACAAGTGCCAACAGCCGCTTTGTTCGCTGTCGCCGCCCTTGTCTTACTATTATTAGCTTTTCCTTATAAAGCCCTAAAGAAGGAGACTCGCCATGACCTTAAGTAGTTACCCTAGACCTCATCTGAGAAGAAGTGATTCCACTTGGTTTCATTTACACAAGAAGTGGGACTATAAAATAGTCGACGGACATCTAGAAGATGATTTCGAGGTTGTTAAACAACAGTTAGCACAGGCTGATGGCCAGGTACAGGTCCCATACTCGATTGAGACTGAACTGTCCGGCGTCAACAGACTGCTACTGCCTCATCAGACCCTGTTAATGAGACTTCACTTCGATAGTAGTATCGAATTACTAGAGAATCATATCTTACATTTTGATGCGGTGGACCAGCGCACTCATGTCTGGCTCAATGGTCAATACCTTGGTTACCACGAGGATGGCTATCTTCCGTTTAGTTTTGATGTATCAAATGTATTACAAGATAAAAATAATGAACTCATTCTCTCCATTATCGATGAGAGCGACCAAGGTGAGTATCCTTGGGGCAAACAGAAGCTTAAGCGAGGCGGTATCTGGTACACCCCTCAGTCTGGCATCTGGCAACCCGTCTGGATCGAAAGCTGTCCACAGGACTATATCCAGTCTTTTTACTATGAGTACAAGAACCAACAGGTGTCATTGAAGGTCCTTACCAACCATCATCAACCAGTGCAAATTAAAGTATTTGAACCAACCCTTGAAGGTAAGACTGATGTCGATTTCACTTTGAAAGATTACCCATTGTTACAAACAATCCCGATAGAACAAGAGGGTAGTGTTTCACTCGATATCGTGAAACTCTGGAGTGCCACAACACCATGGCTCTATCCTATTGAGCTCACCTGTGGAGAGGATGTCGTCAGATCCTATTTCGGATGTCGAACACTTGAGATCAAAGATAACCCGCAACAAATCAAGAAGGTCTTCATTAATGATCAAGAGGAGTTTCAAAGTGGCATTCTTGATCAGGGTTACTTCCAGAAGGGTCTGTATACACCAGACAGTGACCAGATGTTGATTGACGATCTAGTGATGCTAAAAGAGATGGGCTTCAACATGGTCAGAAAACACATCAAGGTGGAGCTAGCCCGCTGGTACTACCATTGTGATCGGTTGGGTCTCTATGTTCATCAGGATATGGTGAGCAGTGGTCAGAAGTACAATCCCCTTATCATTCAGGT
>JAAZEC010000194.1 GCA_012512495.1 Erysipelothrix sp. | reverse complement strand
TTGAGGCTGGGAAGCCATGGGTTGAGGCCGATGGTGATATTGGGGAAGCGATTGATTTCCTTGAGTATTATGGACGTCAGGCCTTGGATCTAGAGAAGGTAGACGAGAAGATTCTGAGTCGCCGTAATCTTGAGCGCAATGAATATCGTTACATACCATTAGGGGTTGGGGTCATTATTGCCCCTTGGAACTTTCCATTAGCTATTTTAGGGGGGATGACTTCGGCGGCGATCGTTAGTGGTAATACCGTTTTGGTGAAGCCTGCGAGTACGACACAGGTGATTGCTTATCGCTTTGTGGAAGTGATGGAACAGGCGGGTTTACCTAATGGAGTCCTTAACTTTGTTCCTGGTAAGGGATCGGAAGTGGGCGATTATCTTGTGAACCATCCTCAGGTTCGTTTCGTATCGTTTACGGGTAGTAAAAAGGTCGGGGTTGAGATCTATGAGAAGGCAGCGAAGGTTCAGAAGGGCCAGATCTGGTTGAAGCGTGTCATTGCGGAGATGGGTGGCAAGGATGCGATTATTGTGGATAAGGATGTTGATCTGGATAAGGCAGCCTCAGCGATTGTGACGTCGGCTTTTGGTTTTAGTGGTCAGAAGTGTAGCGCGTGTTCACGGGCAATTATTGTGGATGAGGTCTATGATGAGCTGGTTGAGAAACTGGCGGAACTAACCTCCAAACTACGGGTTGGTAGTGCTGAGGATCTATCGAATCAGATGGGACCGGTCAATGATGAGCAGGCGTTTAGGAAGATTACTTCATATTTTGAGATTGGTGAACAGGAGGGTAGACTCCTAGTTGGTGGTAAAGCCGATGATTCACAGGGCTACTTTATTGAACCGACAATCTATGTTGATGTGGATCCTAACTCCACCTTGATGCAACAGGAAATCTTTGGTCCGGTACTAGCAGTGGCTCGGGTTAAGGACTTTGATGAGGCACTGATGGTGGCGAATAATACAGAGTACGGCTTGACGGGTGCGCTGATTAGTAATAATCGGGAACATCTGGAGCGTGCTCGTGAGGAATTCCACGTGGGTAACCTCTACTTGAATCGTAAGTGTACTGGTGCGATTGTGGGTTATCAACCGTTTGGTGGTTTCAATATGTCGGGTACCGATTCGAAAGCGGGCGGTCCAGATTACCTGTTACTACATATGCAGGGTAAGACCATTACTGAACAGTTTTAATTAAGAAGGCTTGCCTACAGGGTGAGCTTTTTCTTAGGGTCGACTCCATCTTTGTTGTAAACTGAAACTAACAAGGAAGTGATTTTATGAAGGTGCTTTATGGAATCCTTTTGGTGTTGTTCTTGGTGGGTTGTTCCTACCAGACACCGGTTAATAATA
Source organism: Erysipelothrix sp. (assembly GCA_012512495.1). Lineage (GTDB taxonomy): Bacteria > Bacillota_I > Bacilli_A > Erysipelotrichales > Erysipelotrichaceae > JAAZEC01. The sequence goes on along the minus strand of JAAZEC010000194.1, from coordinate 588 downwards.
ATGATAACAATAACATCGACGATAACAATGTCGTTGATAATGATATGGATGATAATAATACCGTTGATGATAATGTTAATGAAATCAAGGTTACCATCATTAGGAATGATTTGGTAAGTCCATGGGGCATCGATGAGTTGCCGGATGGTTCGTTGTTGATAACGCAACGGAAGGGACAATTGTTACGACTTGATGGAGAACAGTTGATTGAAATAGAGGCTGATTTCTCGATGGTCCAAGTGGCGGGTCAGGGTGGTCTACTGGATGTACTAGTGGATAGAGACTTTGAAGACACGGGCTATGTGTTGTTTACAATTGCACAGAATACGGGGAATACAGCGTTGTTGAGGGCTCGCTTAACAGAGGATAATCAGCTGGAAGATTTGGAGATCATTTATCGGACTTTGCCGGAGTTTGCGAGTGATAACCATTTTGGTAGTAGAGTCGTCATGGATACTGAGGGTAACCTCTTCATGAGTACGGGTGATCGCCAGGTTACGAGCAATCGCTATCGTGCTCAACAACTGGATAATGGGCATGGGAAGGTGCTTCACATGACTAAGGATGGTGAACCGGTACAGGGCTCAC
>JAAZEC010000193.1 GCA_012512495.1 Erysipelothrix sp. | reverse complement strand
TAACTGAGTGGGAGGACCTGTTCGTGGGTTAGCTGTTCAATGTCTGTGTATTCTGGATAATCAATATTGGTTTCAATGTGGGCGATGACGTCCATCATTTTAGAGATGAGTGGTTCTATTAATTTCTTGACCGAGCCAGCGATACCTTGAGCGGCGAATTCAGTGGCTTGTACACTGGGTGCTTCGATCATATCTATGGTAGCTTCGGCTTGGGCCAAATCTATTCTTCCGTTCAAAAATGCCCGTTGAGTGAATTCACCGGGTTCTGCCATTCGTGCCCCTTGTGCTAAGAGGAGCGTTAGTATATGTTTTGTGACGACGATTCCACCGTGACAATTGATTTCGACGATGTCCTCACAGGTATAGGTCTTGGGTGCTAGAAAAACATTGACGATGGCTTCGTCTAGTACTTTGTGGGTGCTGGGGTCTACCACCTGCCCATAGTGCGCACTGAAGGTCTTGGCTCTCTTTAAGTCCTTACTGAAGACCTTGTTCGCGATATCGATCGCTTCACTACCTGACATCCGGACAATGGAGATGGCTGCTTCATCGAGTGCGGTACTGATGGCGACGATGGTATCTGTTAATGTCATGGGTTCACTTCCTTTTCCACTACTATTCTTCCCCTATTATACGCTATCCTAACCAGTTGAGAAAGTTTGAAAAAAGGCTACCCCTTAAGATATGACTGTCAATGCGATTGAATCGTTATTATTGAGGACAGAGGATAGGACTCTGATTGTGATCTAACATCAGTTCTCATCTCATAAACTATTGGCCTTCGTTCGCATCTATAATCTGAGTAGCACTTGGTGCTGTCTAAGCTAGAGGAGCACTATAATCAACAATGAACAGCCTTTTACTTATGACTTCAAGGAATGAAAATATAACATTCATTGAGTTCTTTTTGTTAAACTGTTATTGTTTGTATATGAATAGTAACCATCGAGGAACTAAAATGATCAAAGTGCTTACCGCTTTTACAATTAACGTCGCCTTTATGAGAGCTCCCATAAACTTTCGTAAATCACAAAGCGCACCAACAAAGAAAATGCACCATGACTTCTTAGTCATGTGGATTGTCTCTTTCTTGGTTTCTTTGTCCTTGAGTGTTTACTTAGTTGTTTTCCTCCAAACACATATTGTATGGGGATTGTACTTCCTAATATTTAATATTCATGTGATCCCTGTTTTCTTTTGTTTGATCTATCGGGATAAAACCCTCAACTACGAGAGCTATTTTAGAGATGATTTATATGTAATTCGCCCGAATTTCACTACTTCCATCGATTCGGTCCAGAGTTGGTTTCTATTAGGTTTTACCTCGACAATGTTCTTTCAGAGCATCGACCTGGTCAACAGTCTAAAATTTCAGGGTACTCCTACTGAAGTAGTGTTTGAAGTTCTGTTCATTCTCTACTTCGCACTTACCCTCTTGTTAAGTTTCTTGCGCTGGTATATTAATAAGAAGATTCAGTAAAAAGAGTTGTAATGAAAGCTAAATCACTACAACTCTTTTTGTTATGTCTTTATTATGCTTACTAAGCGAAACTTGCCATCACGAGGGCGATCACTAAGGCAATGAAGTGACCCACGTTAACGGTCATAAATTGGTACTTGAATGATTCTCTTAGATCTAGTTTGGCCAAGTTGTTGAAGGTTATGACCAAGCCAGTGTGTGGCATGACACCGAAGACACCAGCAGCAATTGCTGAGATTCTATGGATTAAGACGGCTGAGACACCTTGGTTTAGATAGGTTGTTGCGAAGGTGTTCATGACGATACCGACGGTACCAACTGATGAGCCTGTGACGAAACTAAGGAGAACCGTCGCAATGGCTAGTGAGACTAGTGGGTTACCTGGAACGTTTAGAATGGAATCTTGAATGAATAGGAAGGCTGGGGCACTGGTTAGGATGGTCCCGAAGGCAACTGTCCAAGCGGTTGAGAAGGTTGGAACGACAGAGCCGCTGATTCCTTCGTTGAGAACACCTAATTGATCGGGTAATTGCTTTCTGAATAATAAGGCTGCTAAGAGGATAGCTGTGGTGAGTGCTATGAGTACGATATTGGCCGTATTACTGAAGACAACGACTAGGAAGATCAAAGTCACAATTGGGACGATACTTAGTACGACAGATGGTAAATTATCTGTGCGGATTGTTTGGTTATCCTCTGTGCTGACTCCTAACATTTCATAGGTTTCAACTTTTTTTACTGGCGTTGGTAAATCAATGTTAGCTTTCTTAGGTGAGAACTATTTACAAACGCATATCCTTTCTAAAGCGTTCCCTATCTTTACTGAAAACACCATTCGTGATGAAAGTACTCTTAGAGTTGAGCTGGAGGCCGTTCGCCAGAACGGTTATGCTCTTGATAATGAAGAGATTATCTTGGGGATTCGTTGTATCGCAGCTCCTATTTTTGTTTATCAAAAGAATGTCATTGGGGCTATTGGTATTACTAAGCTTGCGCCTAGTATTAATGATGATAACTTCGATAAGATCGTCGCTAGCGTTCGTGACGCTGCTAATCAGATCTCTTATTAACTTATATATTCAACAATCAAAAAGCACTAAAGTTGCTGATAACCTAGTGCTTTGTATTATTACATTTCATTTTCTTCTACGTCTACCATAATAGACACTTGACACTACGATTAATAGCGCGATCCCCACATCCCACACAAATCTTGTCACAACATCATCTCTAATTTCAGATGATTCAAGAACGATCAGACCAGTATTAAGATCAGCTTGATATGCTACTTCATAAATGCTCGTCTTAGCCAGCGCATGATACACACTCTCAATGATCGTTACATTATCTTTATCTTTCTCAAGTTCGTAATTTCTTGTTAATGAGTATCGTTTGGTCAATGGATTCTGTGCGTACTCATAGACGGACAGATTAGTTCCATCACCGTAGATCGCGACATAAAGCCCTTGATCGTTTATACTCGCTATGAGTGGATCCGACTCTTCAATGGAAACTAGAACGTCTT
>JAAZEC010000192.1 GCA_012512495.1 Erysipelothrix sp. | reverse complement strand
GCTGGTCTTTGATTTATCACCTGTCAAGGAGGTGGCCATCGAGCCGAAGTATGTTGTTTGACCCGTCGCAATGACAAGGGCCTTGGCGGAACCACTCACGATGTTGGAGCCCATGAAGCCCAGCATCGAAAGGTCAGTCAAGGATGTTTCTTTCGTGCTATCTGCTTGAGAGAATTTCTCGATTGGTTGTGATTCACCCGTGAGTGCCGCTTGAGCGACAAATGTATCCTTGGTAAAAATGAAGCGTACATCCGCAGGGATCATATCCCCAGCCGATAGGCTAATGATGTCACCGACGACCAGTTCCTCAATATCGACTTCGATGATTTTATCGTCACGAAGCACGTGGGCCTGGCTGGAAATCAAGGAGGTGAGTTTGGAAGTTTCCTGGAAAGAGCGTTCACTTTGATAGAAAGCGACCGCACTGGACAGGAAAATCAAGGCCAGGATGATCGTGACGGTTAAGTAATCGGCCTTGGAGGAGAGGACGATGTCGGTGATGGCAGTCACGAGAGCGACCACCAATAAGATGACATTGAACGGATTGATAATGGCTTCCTTCAAGCGGTGCCAGGAGGTTTCTGGCTTGTTGGCACTCAAGACATTGGGTCCGTATGTTTCCAAATGTTGCTCAGCTGTTTCAGTACTCAAACCCCGTTCACTGGTGTCAAAGTACTCAAAAAGCTGCTTGAGAGCCATCTGTGAATATTGGCGTAGTTTGGTTTCGATGTTGTTCATAATGGTTTCCTTCTTTCATTGAATGGATCTTATGAAAACACCAGTAGCGGCACAAAAAAACCGCCCAATAGACGGTCTTTCTCTCTTAATTATGGTTGATAAATTAAAAGTGAAGCGAGTCAATGGCTGAGAATTTCATAAGTTGTAGATGGATCTGTCTGGGACTTCGGGGATGCTCATCCATTGTGTCACTTCCTTTCATAGGTACTAAATTATTATGGCACAGATGTTTATCAATCGCAAGCTAGACAATAATGATTTTGCCAATTTCACGCTCCAAAAGGTGGGGAGCACTCGAAACCAGCGCATACACCGACGTGGCCCTCAACTCATATTCCTGTGCTGTTAATGGTAAATCCTTAAACGAGCTTACTCTACCCTCAATGGTTTTGAGGTAGTCACGAGACTCATTTCTAAAGCCTAGGATTCTGACATAGTCCAGAGTCTGTTGGTGATCCTTAGGGTGATTGAGAAGAATTTGTAGGCAGGTCCGCTGTATACGAGCTTTGGAGTAGCGTTTGGAGACACAGGCATTAATGAAGTCATTGTAGTCATCGTACCGCTTGGCATTCTGTTGGAGGAGGTTCTCAATGCCCTCACTCACCATCAGATTGCTTTGAAGCTGTGCACTGGTACTACTCAGCAGGCGATACCTTAAGAAGGGGTAGAGGCTACTCTCTTCCACAAAGTAGTCCATATTAACTAGGGACTGCCCAGTATCGATGCCATCAAGGTGAGCCTTGCGAATGGCACTGGCAGACAGGATGTCGGCCTCCAGACTCTCATCATGGTATTGATTGGTCCGCTGAATCGTG
>JAAZEC010000191.1 GCA_012512495.1 Erysipelothrix sp. | reverse complement strand
GAAGATGGTAAGATTGATGACTATCAGATGGGTATGGATGAGAGTATCTTTAGCTATACTGGTTCTGACACTCGTATTACCTCGATTCTGTTATGGACAACGTTCAGTCTCTATGCGGTCTTGTTGGTGTTATTAGTGGTGATGAAAAATCTCAATGACAAGCTATTACAAGCTAAGAACAACCAAATATATTATAAACTAGGTCATGATGACCATGTGATCAATCGCAGTATGAGACGACTGAATATCCTGTCCATGTCGGGTGGGTTCATTCTCGGGATCGTGATTGTGATTGTGGCGATGCCTATCGTGCGCTGGTTCCTCTACGAAGTATTGGTTCATTACCATTAGAAGGGAGAAAACCATGAAAAAAATATTAACCTTAATACTGTTTCTATCAGTCTTGAGCGGTTGTTCCTCTTCAAGCACCATTTCATTGGATGACTATTTGGATGTCCAGTTATTTGGCATTAATTCAAAGGGTAAGGCGGTTGTGGAGGTGAATCCAGACTTAATGGATGAACTTGCTGAAAAGACCGACTTGAGTCTGTATCAAATGAATGAACTCTTTGATTCTATTGCTTTCGACTTTGGTGATAAGCAATCGACCTTAGAGAATGGTGACCTTATTGAAGCGAAACTCGCTTACAATACAGAGTTTGGCGTAAAATTGGTCATGGAAAGCTTAAGCCTTGAAGTGATGGGTCTGCCGGAGTCCATGGTACTCTCACAAGAGGACCTGTTGAATGACTTACAGACAGACATAATTGGCTACTCTGGTTCTGCTAGTCTCAACTTTAATAACATCAGTGAAAACAAGCTGATTCGTTCCCTCAATATTGAGATGGCAAGCCCTGAAGATAATGGTAAGCTTGCCAATGGGGATAGAGTGGTATTAGAAGTGAGACCTTCAGTAGCGTTTGAAGAGGCTGGTTATGAGCTTAAGAGCGATACAGTGGAAATCCTTGTGGCTGATCTACCGGTGCTAATGACGACGACTGAATATATCACCCAGGATGATTTGGTGCGTTTCTATGAAATGGGACTCGACTTCTTTGAGAACCGATTGAACAATGTAGAAGAAGAAGGTTTGCCTATTGAAGACTTTGATATCAAACCTCAGGGGCTCAAAACAACAGAAATGAGGTATTACAGCGTTGAAGAATTGCGTGAAGCCCTCTCCAATCCGGTAATGACTCATGTGAGTGTCATTCATCAGAAGGGTCGTAGTGGTTGGGATGGTACAGATTATGAGAGTGTCAGCCTCCATTTGACGTTTCATTTTGATTTCTTATATGATGGCTTAGAAATGAGGCACTTACAGGAAATGCTGGTGTTACAGGGTCCTGTTATGAAACAGGGCAAGCTTGAAGAGATGGACTTCAATCCTGAATATTATGTTAACTCAGGTTTCATTAACCGGAGTGGTTACTACCACGATGTTTATTTTAGAGAACTAAAGAGTCAGTTCAATGAGAATCTTGAGATACTAGAAATAGATACAATTAGCTTATTACTTGATTAACCGAATGGCTATTTCGACGAAGGCTTTCATTCCCAATGGGAGGAGTGCTTCATCAAATTCTACCTTTGGATGGTGATGGGTGAAAGAATTGCCAGGTACCTGGCAGTTCATCATTAGGTAGGTCGATGGTACCCGCATGGATATCTCGGCGAAATCCTCTGAGGCCATCATCTTTTCGCCAAAATTACAGAGGAGGTCCGGCTGGGTCTCTTCTAAGATCTTAATGACTTTTTGTGTGAGTTCTGGATCATTGGTTAAGGATACGGTTCCTGAGTAGAAATCGAGTTTGATAGTACAGCGTGTCATCGATTCGATGGCTGATACTATCTGGTTCATTCGCTCTTTCAGGTTTGATCGTAGCGATTCATCGTAAGCCCGTAGCGTTCCTTGCATCGTGGCAGTATCGGGAATGACGTTAGAACTGTTTCCTGCTGTGAATTGCCCGAAAGTGAGTGTCGCGACCTGGTTAGGGTTGACTTCACGGGCAATGAACTGGCTCATTTGTTGATAAATTAAGACTCCCGCAGCGATGGGATCGAAGGCTTCCTCTAGATAAGTACCGTGGGAGCCTTTTCCTTGGATATCGATCCTGAAATTATCACAGGAGGT
>JAAZEC010000024.1 GCA_012512495.1 Erysipelothrix sp. | reverse complement strand
TGAGTGAGTTTGTACAGTTAAGCTCAGTGTTAGAGAAAACCTTTGACTATGAGGACAAGATAAAGGAAGTCGCGAATCGTGTCTTTGAGAAACAACATCTCTTCTTCTTGGGTCGTGGTTTGGATGTGTTGAGTGCGATGGAGGGTTCTTTGAAGCTAAAGGAGATATCGTACATCCATAGTGAGGCTTATCCAGCGGGTGAGCTGAAACATGGTAGCTTAGCGCTAATTGAAGAGGGTACACCAGTGGTGGTGTTGAATAGCCAACGTCATTTGGCAGCGAAGACCGAGAGTAATGCGATGGAGGTCAAGGCTCGTGGTGGGTTTGTGCTGATGGTGAGTGATCTGGAGGATGACTTGAGTTTCGCGGATGAGATACTTTTATTGCCATCGTGTGGTGATACTTTGTCGATTTTCCCTATCACGATTGTCTTACAGCTTTTTGCTTATCATGTGGCCTTGTTGAAGGGGCATGATGTTGATCAACCGCGCCATTTGGCGAAATCGGTTACGGTAGAATAGGAGATTTATGATGAGAACTTTTGAAACCTTTGGGAACCATCTTTTTGATCGAAAGAAGATGGCGGAACATTTACCGCGTCCTATCTATTTGAAATTGATGGATGCGATTCGTAATGAAGTGGCACTAGATCGGTCGACGGCTGATGCGATTGCGCATGCAATGAAGACCTGGGCGATCGCTCAGGGGGCGACCCACTTCTCGCACCTCTTTTTGCCACTGAGTGGGGTGAGTGCTGAGAAACATGAGGCTTTCCTTAGTAAGGAAGAGGATGAGATTCTGGTGAGGTTTTCTGGTAGCCAGCTGATTAAGGGAGAGACGGATGGTTCGAGCTTTCCTACGGGTGGTTTGAGGCAGACCTTTGAGGCGAGAGGTTACACGTATTGGGATATTACTTCGAGTCCTTTTGTGAGGGGTCATGTCCTGTATGTTCCTAGTATTTTCGTCTCTTATCGTGGGGATAAGCTTGATGTGAAGGCTCCGCTGTTGGATGCGATTAATGTGTTGAATGTCGAGAGTACGAGGCTGTTGAATCTGTTGGGTAAGCCTACGAAGTATGTGAAACCGATGATTGGTTTGGAACAGGAATACTTCTTGGTCGATACGGAGTATTTTAAGAGTCGCCCTGATTTGATTTATACGGGTCGTACCCTGATGGGTGATACAACGCCTAAGGGACAGGAATTCGATGACCATTACTTTGGTGTGATTAATGACCGGATTAATTGTTTTATGGAGGATGTTGATAAGCAGTGCTGGCTATTGGGTATTGCGCTGAAGGTGGAGCACAATGAGGTGGCTCCGGCTCAGTATGAGTGCAGTACGATCTATGAGGAGGCGAGTCTTGCGGTGGATCAGAATGTGATTGTGATGGATATTCTGAAGAAGACAGCCTTGAAGCACCAGTTTACCGTGCTCTTCCATGAGAAACCCTTTAAGGGAATCAATGGCAGTGGTAAGCATAACAATTTCTCACTGTCGACTGATACGGGGTTGAATGTCTTTGAACCGGCGAAGGATTTCACTTTCCTTCTGTTTATGAGTGCGTTTATTGCGAGCGTGGATAAGTTTGGTAGTCTGTTGAGGTTGTTCTCTAGCGATGCGGGTAATGACTATCGCTTGGGGGCTAGTGAGGCTCCTCCGGCGATTGTTTCGGTGTTTGTGGGGGCTGATATAGCGTCACTGTTTGAACAGATTAAGACGACTAGTAGTCTTGATGATATCGTTTTAACTCATAATGAGTATTCACCTCTTATTAACATTGAGGCTTTCCCTCATGAGAATACCGATCGTAATAGGACGTCTCCTATCACGTTTACAGGTAACAAGTTTGAGCTTAGGATGTTGGGCTCTTCGCGTAGTGGGGCTCCGTTGAATATGGCTGTTTGTACGGCTTTGGCTGATGAGATTAGGGTCATTGCGAAGCGTTTGGAGGCAGCGAGTGATGTTTCTTCTGAGGCGTTGACGATCTGTCGAGAACTGCTTGTGGAACATGAGCGGATTCTGTATGAGGGGGATGGATATAGCGAGGATTGGGTGGTTGAGGCAGAGCGTCGTGGGTTGCCTAATTTCAAGAGTTTTGAGGAAGCGATTGATGAGTTGAAGTCACAGGAAGTGATTGATCTCTATCAGAGGACGGGTGTCCTGAGTGAGCAGGAGTTGTTGGCTCGGGTTAACGTGTTTCACCACCAGTTTGAGCTGACCTTGCGTACGGAGGGGCTAACGCTTGTTTCGATGGTTCGTAAATCGATCTTACCGGCGCTGATGAAGTATATCAGGGAGGTCATGAGGACGGAGGGAGCGATGGATGTTCAGAGCCGCTTTATCAATAAGCAAAAACAGGAGCTTTCGTTCCTGCTGGATAGTTTGGATGAGAAGTGCTCCCTGCTTGAGGAAGTCCTGTCTGATGAGAAGACGAGTATGATTCGTCCTCTGATGGATGAGGTGCGCCATTACTGTGATCAGATTGAGCGTACTATCTCGGCGGTGCATTATCCGTTTCCAACGTATCAGAAACTACTATTTAGCTAATTACTATAAAAAAACGGGAGTTCATCAACAGAACTCCCGTTTCATTGCTTGTTATAGGTAGAAGATAATGGCGACCAGGTGTGAGATGGAGGCGGCGATAATGAACAGGTGCCAGATGAAATGCCTCCATGGTTTCTTCGATTTGTAGAAGATGGCACCGATCGTGTAGAGCAGCCCGCCGACAATGATTAGGGCGATGAAGGTGGCTGAGGTGTTTTGAATCAGTTGGGGAATTAGTAGGACAGCGGACCAACCCATAATCATATAGAGTGTTACGGAGACTTTGGGTAGGGAATTCTTAGAGATGGATTTATACAAGATGCCAAAGAGGACCATGCCCCATTGAAGGGTTAGTGCCAGGTAGGCGATCCAGCCGTCCATGGCGACTAATACGATGGGGGTGAAGGTTCCGGCAATGGCAACGTAAATGAAGATGTGATCAAGGATTCTGAAGACCATCTTATGGGGACTATCGTAGCTCATGCTGTGATAGAGTGCGGAGGCCAGGAACATTAGAAATAATGAGATGGCGACCACGGAGAAACCGATGGACATGATGGTTCCGCCTTTGATGTATCCGTAGACGGACATCACTGGGAGTACTAAGAGCAGGATAATGGCCATGACGCCATGGGAGACTGCGTTTCCTACTTCTTCTCCAAAGCTTAACTTCTGGGCTAATTTTCGACCATAGAACATGGTTGGATTTGTTTTTTGAGGGAATGTTTGTTGTGACATATGTTATCAGCACCTTTCGCTTTCATTATTATAACACTCTTTTGGATAATAAATGGGTGAAAACAGTGAATGTAACCGAGTACTTAATATTCGTGTGATATAATAATCTTGTAATTCATTATGTGCAATAAAAGTGAATTGTGTTAAACTTTTTAAGTACGGAAGTAGGGGGGAAGCACTGTGAAAAGACTTAAACATCAGAATCTTGTGATTGCTGTTTTATCGGTCCTAGTTATGGTCTTGCTGTTTGTGACTATCTATCAGAACTTTTTCCTGAATCTAAATGATAAACCGCCACTTGAGAATCCGACTAAGGACTTAGTTGTGAAGAGTGAGGAGTATACGGTTTTTGATTTAGAGGATGTGCCGTTTAAGTTTGTGGTAGCGACGATTCAGTTTTCGAGTAATGAAGCAATCAATATAGAACTTGCTAATTTTAGTACGAATGAGAATGTCGTGTTGAATTCCGTTGACCAGTATCGTAAGGCTTTGGAAGCGAAGGGTTACGATTTAAGCTTGATGGAAGTGAATCAATCTGACTTAGTGTCACTTGAGAACAACTTACAGGTTAACTTGTTCATTCCGGTGAAATCACTGAATGTTGATGAAGTTCAGCTCATCTTGAGCGATACATTCCAAGAATCCTTGAAGCTGTCGATTGATCCGATTACTTTTGACTTAAGTAATCCTAAGGGGACTCCGGAAATGCTGGGTAAACTACCGAGCGAGGAGCCAGATCCTGATGATATAGATGAGGAACCGGTTGAGCCAATAGTCTTTGGGGAACTCACCGAGATTGATTCTGAGGCTATTTACTTCGAGAACGAGGATGGTCAGCTTCAACCTATGGATTATCCATCGGTCATTCGCATTTATTCCAGTTACGTTTCAATTAGTTCTGAGTCTAAAACAGGGATACAAGAAGCTCGTTTAGTTGTTGATTCAACGAATGAGATTTTCAGTGCGATTGGACCAGAATACGTGTATCAGTTTGGTAACAACATTATAGGTGATTACGATTTCTTCTTTGAAGGGCATTTGCTCTTTGAGGTGTCTTCTGTGAATCCGTACCTTTTGGCGGACAACGTACCTATAACTATAGAATATAAACTCATAGGACAAGATGAATGGATCACTGTCTCAGAGTAACGATAAGGAAGATGTGTTATGCGCTTGCGTAAGTTATCTATCCATTTGCTAGTAACATTAATTTTGTGTGGAATACTATCGAATTTTTCAGCAACCCCTGTTGAGGCTACCTCTGCGATTGGCGCTTTGCCCTGTGCAGCGTACTCTCTGGAGAGGGTTGTTTCGAGTACCAGCTTTGAGAAAATCAATTGCTATAACACCTTTGGTGAGGCTCTGAATGCGATGAATGCTTCGACGACGAAGAACATTGTTGTCAGACACGAAAGTAGTAAGTCTCCTATGAAGATCATGGCTATGGATCGCGGTATTGTCGTGAACGTGCCCGATCGTGCGAGTACTTCCGATCAAACAACAACCCTAATCTATCGTTACAGCAATTTTAATACAACTTACAGATCTTACATCAACACCTACAATACGATGGCTTATTATGGCACCGCTACGGATGCCACCTCTTACACAATCGGTATTGCTGGGTTTAAAGGATATATTAAACCAGGGTCGGCTGATTTAGTTCCGATGCTTTTTATTGAGAACAACTGGCCTATCTCACTAGGTGGCAATAGTAGCGGTAACAATGTCATTACTAACACAATCAGACCTAACTACTATCAAGTATCTGCTGGCTCTCCTAATGAAATGAACTATTATTTTAGTGAGATTAATAGATCAGCCACGTCAAAGACATATACTTTCACAACAGATGCATATGCTCTGAATTCCAATGGTTGGTTCACCAAAATTGGTGGTAGTAGTAATAACACTATTTATCGGGTCAATGATGTTGAAAACATCCGTGTTAGAACAGGTCCTGGAACGTCTTATCCTACTGTCTCTGGAGGCACCTTACTACAACCAGGTTACACATTCGTTGGAACCGATGTCGCTGTGGGTCAATGGGTTAAGATTTCTTCGTACACAACTCCTTCAGTGCTACCTGCGTATCAACGATCATCCACAACCTATGGAGCTGCTCCTAGCTGGTTACAACCGGGAACTCGCTATTACTCCTATGATGGTATTACTTTCTATTCCGATATCGATATGAAGAATGTGGTTGCCAATGGAGCTCAATATTATAACTATTTCCAATTCTTACCTGCTCGAAGCTATACCACACATACGGCAGATCAATTAAATAAATATTTAGTGGATCGTGGTTACAACTCAACGGCTAAATCGGCGATGTTTAACAGTGGAGCACATTTCATTACCAATCAGAATACCTATTTCATGAACGGCTTGATGGTGTATGCCCTAGCAATCCATGAGTCGGCTTACGGAACTTCAACACTCGCACTAAATCGAAACAACTTATTTGGCTGGAACGCAGTTGATAGCGATCCAGGTCAAGCTACCTATTTCCAATCGGTCGAACAAGCGATTAGGGAACACATGTCTCTCAACTTAAATGGCTACCTTAACCTGAATGACTGGCGCTACGCTGGTACTGGTCTTGGCCAAAAGG
>JAAZEC010000190.1 GCA_012512495.1 Erysipelothrix sp. | reverse complement strand
TTCTCGGGGAACCTCTATCATTTTGAGAGCTATGGTGTCGATAAGGAAACGCAACTGATTGATCTTGATCAGGTTCGTGAAATTGCCCATAGAGTTCAGCCTAAAATGATTGTGGCGGGTGCCAGCGCCTATAGCCGGACCATCGATTTCAAGGAATTTAAGGAAATTGCCGATGAAGTGGGAGCTTACTTCATGGTTGATATGGCTCACATTGCTGGCTTGGTAGCTGCGAAACTCCATCCTAGCCCTGTCCCCTATGCTGATTTCGTGACCTCGACGACGCACAAGACTTTGCGAGGTCCTCGTGGTGGGATTATTCTGTGTAAGGAGAAGTTCGCGAAAGCGATTGATCGTAGTGTCTTCCCAGGAACCCAGGGTGGTCCTTTGGAACACATCATTGCCGCCAAGGCCATCTGTTTTAATGAAGCCCTTCAACCCGATTTCGTTGACTATCAGAAACAAGTGCTAAAGAATGCGAAAGCGTTAGCGACTAGCTTGTCTGAATTAGGATTCAAGATAGTCAGTCAGACGACGGACAATCACATGGTACTGGTCGATGTTTATAACTCGAAACAGGTTACGGGTAGACAGCTTGAAATTGCTTTGGATCAATGTGGTATTACGGTCAACAAGAATTCTATTCCATTTGATACCTTGAAGCCGATGGTTTCCTCGGGTATCCGTTTGGGTACGCCGGCAATGACGACTCGTGGCTTCAAGGAAAAGGAGTTTGAACAACTGGCTCAGTGGATTAACCAAGCTGCGCTAAATGTTGACAATCCCCTAGAAATCGCTAGAATTAAACAAGAGGTCTTTGCGCTTACGAAGCAATTTCCTGTTCGAGAAAGAGGAGAATAATTTATGGTAACAGTCCTAAATCATCCACTTATTACGCACAAACTATCTCATATGCGAGATGAAACAACCGGTACCAAAGACTTCAGACAAAACCTTGACGAAATCGCAGGCCTGATGGCTTATGAAATTACGCGCGATCTACCCGTTAAGGATGTCACCATTACTACTCCCATTACCAAAACAGTCACGCAACAATTAGCTAAAGACATCGTCCTAGTTCCTATCCTTCGGGCTGGTCTGGGTATGGTTGATGGCATTCGTGCCTTGATACCTACCTGTAAAGTCGGTCATGTGGGTGTCTACCGTGATGAAGAAACACTTCTTCCTCATGAATATTTCGCAAAGTTCCCACCTAATCTTGAAGATTCAGTGATCATGATTCTCGATCCAATGCTCGCTACGGGTGGCTCAGCCTCTGCCGTTATCGACATTGTGAAGAAAAGGGGAGCCAAAACCATTAAACTTGTCTGCCTAGTCGCAGCACCAGAAGGTGTTAAAGTCATTGAAGAAGCTCACCCAGATGTCAATATCTACCTTGCCGCTCTTGATGAAAAGCTCAATGAAAAAGGCTATATCGTCCCAGGTCTTGGTGATGCTGGGGATCGCCTCTATGGAACTAAATAATATCGCAGAAAAGGAAGTACAATGAAATGGAACTAGCCCTCATACTCTTTATAGTTACCTATCTCGGACTAATTTTCTTTCAGGATTATCGACCGTATATCTCCTGTGGATCGGCACTAATTTACATTCTTTTAGGGATTCTACCAGTCTCGCAGGTCTTCTCAGCGATTGACTGGAATGTCATCCTAATGATTGCAGGAACCATGGGATTAGTGTCTCTCTTTATCGAATCCCGCATGGCAGCAAGACTTGCTGATTTAATGATTAACCGGATGCCAGACGTCCGCTGGGTCATCATTTCTCTAGCTCTTTTTGCCAGCATTATCTCAGCCTTTGTTGATAATGTCGCTACAGTTCTGATTGTGGCTCCGATTGCGATAACGGTAGCTAAGAAATTAAACATTTCTCCTGTTAAGCCAATTATCGCCATTGCGATTTCTTCCAACCTACAAGGGGCAGCAACTTTAGTCGGAGATACAACCGCCATTCTTCTAGGTGGCCATGCGAACTTGAACTTCCTTGATTTCTTCTTTTATGCAGGAAGACCGGGCATGTTCTGGATTACACAGGTTTCTTCTATCCTGGCAACAGGGGTTCTGTATTACATCTTTAGGGATAACAAGCAATCCATTGAGAAATCAAGTGTTACCCCAGTCGATGATTTTGTTCCATCGTACTTGCTCTTGCTCATGATTGGTCTCTTGATTCTTGTCTCCTTCGTGGACACGGGAATTCCTATTATCAACGGACTCGTTTGTGTCGGTTTGATGTTGGTTGGTATCGTTTATCGAATGAGTAAGACTAAAACAGTTAAACCACTTATTAATACGGTTAAAGATATCGATTTCTACACACTCTTTTTACTTGCCGGTCTCTTTGTAGTTATTGCTGCGATTGGACAAGCAGGGGTCATTGACATGATAGCCGATATCTTCGTCTCGATTGCCGGTGACAACTTATTCTTTATCTACACAGTTATTGTTTTCTTCTCAGTCATTCTTTCAGCCTTTATTGATAATATACCTTATGTCGCGGCTATGTTACCGGTGGTTACCAGTGTCGCTTCGGCCATGTCTACCGATCCTACGGTTCTGTATTTTGGTCTACTCGTAGGTGCGACTCTCGGTGGAAACTTTACTCCTATCGGGGCTTCTGCTAACATTGCCGGTATTGGTATCCTTCGTAAAGAGGGACACAAGGTTAACGCCGCGACCTTTATGAAGGTATCGGTGCCATTCACAATTACGGCTGTGTTGTCAGGTTACATCCTTAACTGGCTCATTTTCGGAAGTCTATGATAAATCGTAAGTGGTGGAAGGAAGCCATCGGTTATCAAATATACCCACGCTCTTTCTTAGATACCAATGGCGATGGGGTTGGCGACCTTAGAGGAATTATTAACAAACTAGATTATCTTGAATCACTCAATATCAATCTCATCTGGATAAGTCCCTTTTATCCATCTCCTTTGGATGATAACGGATATGATATTTCTGACTTCACAGATGTTGATCCCCAATTAGGGACGATGGATGAGTTCAAAGAGCTCCTAACGAAGGCACACGCTAAGGGCATCCATATCATCATTGACTGCGTGCTCAATCAAACGAGTGATGAACATCCTTGGTTCATTGAATCCCGTAGTAACATTACCAATGATAAGCGCGACTACTATATCTGGTCCAAAGGGAAGAACAATCAAGCCCCTACCAACTGGGGAAGCTTTTTTGGTGGTTCCGCTTGGAAATATGATGAGTTAACAAACGAATACTACCTTAAGATATTCTCGGACAAGATGCCCGATTTGAACTGGTCTCACCCTGGTCTTCGTGAAGAGATGGCGAACATGATACGTTTCTGGCTTGACCTTGGTGTCGATGGTTTCCGGATGGATGCCTTAGCCCATCTGGGTAAGGATATGTCACTTTCTAATAGTGACTTGCCTACTGATGACAATGGTATAGCTTATGATTGGTCTAAGTTTTCCAATCGTCCTCAGCTTTACGATTACTTGAGGGAACTCAACCAAAAGGTTTTTTCACACTATGATATCATGACGATTGGTGAAGTCGGTGGTGGGGCTAAATTCCCTGAAGCCTTCCAGTACACCAATCCAGATAACCCAGCCATTGATATGGTCTTTAACTTCGACGCAACCTGGCATAACATGTCATATGGCTACGAAGTCCTTAAACCAGAGAAATTCCATACGAATGTGGTTTCACTGAAGAGAGATCTGAACTATTGGATCCAGAACAGTCAGGAACATGGCATTCACCCAC
>JAAZEC010000189.1 GCA_012512495.1 Erysipelothrix sp. | reverse complement strand
TAAATATCTAATAAAGAGTTGGAATCAATTCAAAGGTATGTTCAATCAATTATTGTCGTTACAGAATACTGTCAGCGTGTATCTGATGGCGTATTTAGTGACATTCAATAGACAGTCTCTTGTTTTAGAATTTTGAATTAAGTTTTACCTTGACACGTCTTTCTTTAATCTGTTATATTAAACCTGTATTTGTTTAACCAAGAATTTAATCCCTGAAATAAGGTTAGGGAGTCTCTACCGAATCACCGTAAATGATTCGACAAGAATGGTTGAAAACTTTTGATGTTAAAAGTCAAAGTCGGTTTTCTTCCCGACTTTTTTTGTTTTTCTTGATTTAACAATACTAGAAAAAATAAGGAGAAAGAGATGGAAAAATTTTTCAAGCTCAAGGAGAACGGTACAAACGTATCGACTGAAGTCCTAGCCGGACTTACCACATTCTTTACGATGGCATACATTTTGTTTGTCAATCCAGACATGTTACAAGCAGCAGGAATTCCCTACTATGCGGTATTCTTAGCAACAATTCTTGCCTCAGCAATCGGAACACTAGTCATGGGGTTATTCGCTAACGTTCCTTACGCCTTGGCACCAGGAATGGGACTCAATTCATTCTTTACCTACTATGTTGTTTTACAATTAGGTTTCACTTGGCAAGAGGGGCTTGCTATGGTGTTCGTGTGTGGTATTGTTAATATCCTCATTACTATCACACGCTTACGTAAAGCTATCATTAGTGCAATTCCAGAGTCCTTACAACACGCTATCGGCGGTGGCATCGGGATCTTCATTGCCTATTTGGGATTCCTCAATGCCGGCATTATTGATATCTCAGGTGCTGTACCAGGACTTGCGACACTCAATAATACAACTGCGATTTTGACACTGATCGGCTTCGCAGCAACCATCATCCTACTGTTAATGAAAGTCAAAGGGGCTATCCTCATTGGCATTATCGGAACTACCTTACTAGGTATTCCAATGAATGTTGTCGATATCTCTAGCGTCTCAATCACAACAGAAGCCTTCTCAACTATGTTCACTGATTTCAGTTCCGTCTTTGGTCAAGCCTTTACTGGTCTATCAACTTTATTCGCTGATCCAAGCCGCTACCTTCAAATTTTCATGACCATCTTTGCTTTCTCACTAACGGATACCTTTGATACGATTGGTACCTTCATTGGAACGGGTCGTAAATCAGGAATCTTCTCAGACGAAGATATCAAGAGCCTTCAAGACTCCAAGGGATTCTCATCCCGCATGGATAGAGCGCTCTTCGCAGATGCTATTGGTACATCCGTAGGAGCAGTCCTAGGAACCTCAAATACAACAACTTACGTTGAATCAGCAGCTGGTATCGAAGCCGGTGGTAAAACTGGCCTCACAGCAACTACTGTAGCCATCTGTTTCTTGCTCAGTATTTTCTTTGCTCCAATCGCACTCTTAGTACCAAGTGCAGCAACCTCACCAGCCCTTATTGTGGTAGGGATTATGATGATGTCATCCTTCGCTGAAATCAAGTGGGGAGACCTTGAAGAAGCTATTCCATGCTTCTTTGCTGGAGCCTTCATGGGCTTGTCCTACTCCATTGCCACTGGTATCGCCTTTGGTTTCATCACTTACATCGTTGTTAAACTTGCCCTAGGTAAAATCAAACAAGTTCACCCTATTGTTATCTTTACCTCACTACTCTTCCTCGTAAACTATGTCTATGAGGCGTGGGCTTCCTGGCCTAAGTAAATCTAGTATTTAAAAACATCTCCTTAATCAGAGATGTTTTTTTTCACTAGTTTATCGATTATTTTCTTATGTGCTCCAGCGAAACTCGCTTGTTCAATCTCACTCACATCAAGCCAGAACCATTTAGGATTAAGAAGCTCCAGTGAGTCACAGCGATAGATATCCATCAGCCAGATTCGATGGGAGTAGACATGCTTGCTGGAATACTCCAGAGTCATATTTTGATGGCTTATCTCATTCCTATTAACCTGTGGTAAACGAAGTAGACCTTCCATTAGACCATCGGAATCATCACTAGACACGAGTAGCTGATCATTTTTTAAATACACGAGGGTATCAAACTCTTGGGTGATGACTTTGGTCTTGGTCCGTTTGACAGGATAGCTATCCGTGGTTCCGTTCTTATAGGCTAAACAGATCTTTGATAATGGACACTCATCGCACTTCGGGTTCACCGGTGTACAAACCAGCGCCCCCAGCTCCATCAGTCCTTGATTGAAATCAGAAGGGTTCACCTCTGCCATCAATTCCTTTAGAGTCACCGTCAGCTCTCTCTTATTCTTGATCTTCAGGAAGTCCCTGTCATCTTCACTAATCCGTGACATGACACGAATCACGTTGCCATCAATCGCAGGCACTGGTAAGTGAAAAGCAATCGAGGCAATCGCACCTGTCGTATAATCACCAATGCCAGGAATCTTATTAATCTCAGCAGGGTCCTCTGGAAAGATGCCCTGATGGTGTTCCATCACATAGCTGGCTCCCTTTAATAGGTTGGAAGCTCTACGATAATAGCCAAGTCCCTCCCACTGCTTCTTGACCTGTTGATCATTGGCAGCGGCTAGTGATTCGATAGTTGGCCATTTGGCCATCCAAGCGTTATAATAGGGAAGCATGGTCGCAATCTGTGTCTGTTGTGCCATGATCTCACTCACCCAGATGGAATAGGGGTTATTGTCATTACGAAAGGGAAGGCTTCTTTTGTTTTGTTGATACCATTCAATCAGAGGAATGGAGAACGTTTCTTTATTCATGAAGGCATTATAACATAAGAAGGGGACACCAATGAATAACTACTTTAGTACCTACAACCTGAACAATGACGCTACAGACGTTCAAACGGATCGCACGAAATACAGTATCTTCTGTATGATCTTGAGCATTGTCGTCATGTTATCGTTTTACTTAATTCTACTATTACTGCCTTATCGGGAAGAATCCTTTTTCTATCCGGTCGGAATCGGCATTCTGATGTTGTTTGTGTTACAAGTGTTTCTTCAATACGAGTTCACGAAACGATTGAAAAAAAGCACCATCAACGAATCAATCGATCGGTTGAAGATGCTCGTCATCAGAAATGAGTTGAACTACAAATGGTATGAATTTGTCATGCCTATTCTTTTATACAATTACATTGACCCACTGATTCTCGTCAGCGCGTTCTCGCTAGCACTAATCCTGAGACTAGCTTACACCTTCCATCAGCTAAATCGATAGATCTTCAATCTCACTGATTTCTACGATCTGTAAGTATGTCCGATTGGCATACTTTTTTATTTGTGAAGCATCAAGTTTTAGGATCCCTTGGTAGTTTAGAAGGAAATCGAGGTGCGCTTCATCATCCGTATTCTCGTGATAGAAGACCTCTTTCACTGTCGCCTTAAGTTTTCGATTATTAAAAGAAGTAACTAGCAGTTTATCACCAGGCGTGATGTTTCCAAGCGGTGCTTTGGCACTTTGTGAACCATCCACGATTGCCGTCGCTTTGCCCGAGCGCAGCTTCTCGAAATACTTGGTCTCCCAGAACATCGAAATCTCGTGATTCATCTGTTCCTGATAGATTCTTTGATAGAAGTCAATCCACTGTTGGCCCACGTGTTCTTTCGAGTAGAACTTAGAAATTTCAATGGAGTAATTCGTAACCTGTTCATAGAACTTATCTGAATTCTTCAACTTATTCAGGAAGTACACAAAATCATCATCATTATCACCACTCAAATAGTTAAACAAAATGTCCTCATAGAGCTCAAGGTTACGAAGTAAGAGTGGTGTCTCCGTATTGACCGCCTCAAGGATAGCCATCGGGAATAACTCATTGTAAGAGGGCATAAAGAGCACATCAGCCATGTTGAAGATTGAATTCATTTCCTCACGAGGAACAATATCCGTGAAGATGACATTGCTAGGTGGATTTTCAACAATCGCCTTAAGTTCCTGATAGCCATCGGTAATAGCACCGAAGCTGAAACCACCAGCCCACACAAAGGTCATTTCGGGTGATCGCTTGGCAACTTCAACAAAGGAAACGACACCCTTACGCGTCTGGACCTGGCCAACGCCTAGGACCACGAAAGCATCCTCAGCAACCCCATACTTCTTTCGTGTCGCAAGCTTGATCTCATCACTTTGTACATAGAAATCTTTCTTGGAGACATAGTTAGGAATGTAAACAATGTTATTACGAGGGATATCATATTTGACTAACTCATCGATAAAGATTGGGTTAACAACCACTAAATAGTCAGCTGATTTATAGAAATCAAGGAAATACATCGCAAAGATATCAAAGGCTGGTTTAGGTAAACTTATCGATCCTTCGAGGGTTTCGGGTAGGAAATGACAATACATGACCGTGATTTTATTATCAACCTTTAAGCGTAAATAGTTACCTGGATCGATCGTATGATAGTGGTCAATGTCACGATCGCCTGATTCGTTAACCGTAATATCTAGGGTCTCACCAGCGTATTCCTTGAGGAGATCCACCAGTTCATAGAAGGCTGAACCGACGCCTTGTCCCTTGACATCTTGACCTCTTGATAACATGTTTATCTTCAGTTTCTTCATTAATTTAAAGTCCTCCTTGGCCATATTTTCTCCATTATACTATTTAACATTGCAGATGTCTTGACATTAAGTCACTTTTACCGATTTCAGGTGTGAATTTCGTAAATCGTATGGTAAAATCACGTTATTTGTCTTATAATGTAAGAGGTTAGATTAATAAGGAGGAATACCAATGGCTAAAGCTAAGAATTATATGACTATTGATGGTAACACAGCAGCATCACACGTCGCGTATGCTTTTACTGAATTATCAGCAATTTATCCCATAACGCCTTCATCTCCAATGTCAGAAATGGTAGACGCTTGGTCAGCGCAAGGTCGAAAGAACTTTTGGAACCAACGAGTAAAAGTTGTTGAAATGCAATCTGAAGCGGGGGCAGCAGGAACTGTTCACGGTGGGCTACAGGCTGGCGTATTATCAACAAGCTTTACTTCTTCACAAGGCTTATTACTAATGATTCCTAACATTTACAAGTGGGTTGGTGAGTTACTGCCAGGTGTCTTACACGTCGCAGCTAGATCACTTGCAACTCGCTCTTTGTCAATTTTCGGGGATCACCAAGATATCTATGCTTGCCGCCAAACTGGAGCAACCATGATTTCATCACACTCTGTTCAAGAGGCAATGGACTTAGCGGCTGTCTCACACTTAGTGGCAATTAAAGCAGCAGCACCTGTCATGCACTTCTTCGATGGCTTCAGAACTTCACACGAAATTCAAAAAGTTGAAGAAATCGATTTGGATGCAGTCAAAGAAATGATTGACGTGGATGCGCTTGAAAACTTCAGAAACAAAGCACTAAATCCACATACCAATCCAACGACACGTGGTGTCGCTGAAAATGATGACATTTACTTCCAAGCACGTGAGGCACAAAACCTTCACTATGCTGCGGTCGAAGACATTGTCGCAGACTACATGGAACAAGTAAGTGAACTGACAGGACGTACCTACAAACCTTTCGTTTATTACGGACATCCTGAAGCAACCAAGGTTATTGTAGCGATGGGCTCAGTAACTGAAACTTTATCAGAAGTCATTGATGCACTCAATGAAGCTGGTGAGAAGGTTGGTATGGTTAAGGTTCATCTCTATCGTCCTTTCTCAGAAAAGTATCTGAAGAATGTTATTCCAGATACAGTTAAGAAAATCGCAGTCTTGGATCGTACCAAGGAAATGGGAGCTCGTGAGCCTCTGTTCCTCGATACTTACAAGGTACTTAGCGGTTATAAGAACATCGAAATGATTATTGGCGGCCGTTATGGTCTATCCTCTAAGGATACTCAGCCAGAAGATTTGAAAGTAGTCTATGATCATTTGGATTCAGACAATCCATTCGACGGATTCACTATTTCAATCAATGACGATGTGACTCATCTATCCTTGCCAGCTGATAAAGAATTTAGTGTTAAACACAACTATTCCTCAGCAATTTTCTATGGCCTAGGTTCCGATGGTACCGTATCAGCAAACAAAAACTCAATCAAGATCATTGGTAACCACACCGATCTTTATTCACAAGCTTATTTTGCTTATGACTCAAAGAAAGCCGGCGGAGCTACTCGTTCCTACTTGCGTTTCGGTGATTCACCAATTAAATCAACTTATTATGTTAAGAATGCCGACTTCATTTCTTGCTCATTGGATTCTTACCTGATTCGCTACGACATGATTCAAAACCTTAAGAAGGGTGGCACGTTCTTATTGAACACAACCTTTACTCCAGAAGAGATTGAAGATCGTATTCCGAATCGCGTGAAGAAGCAACTAGCAGACAAAGAAGCTAAATTCTTTATCATCGATGCAACAAAGATTGCCGAAGAAATCGGAATGGGACGTCACACGAACACGATTCTCCAATCCTCATTCTTTGCGCTCAATGAAAACATTATTCCTTACGAAAAAGCTTTACAATTCATGAAGGAAGAGGCAACTCATTCTTATGGCAGTAAGGGCGAAGAAGTTGTTAAACTGAATCACCTAGCCATTGACGAAGGTAAAGAAGGCCTCTATGAAATACCAGTTAAATCAGAATGGTCTCAACTTCAAACTGGACGTCTGCGTGCCACTACTGGCGACGAGTACTTTGACGAGTTTGTTGATCCTATCAACTCACTTGAAGGATACAACCTTCCAGTCTCAACATTCATGAACAATGGTCTACTTGATGGTTCACATAAAAACTCGGTCTCATTCAATGAACACCGTGCTATTGCGACACAAGTACCTGTCTGGCATCCTGAGAACTGTATCCAATGTGGATTCTGTTCCTTCGTTTGCCCACACGCTACTATCCGTACGTTCCTCTTGGACGATGCTGAAGTAGCAAATGCCCCAATGGAATTTACAACCATCAAACCAGTAGGTCGAGGTGTTGACCACTTGCACTACCGTGTCCAAGTCTCACCTGATAACTGCGTAGGCTGCTCACTCTGTTCAGTCGAATGCCCAGGTAAGGCCGGTAAGAAGGCACTTGTTATGGAAGACATCAAGCCTCAATTACAGTATGCTCCACTTGCTAACTACCTATTCAAGGATGTTAGATACAAGTCAGAATTCTTCCCAACCGATTCAATTAAGGGATCCCAATTCCTAATGCCATACTTCGAAGTATCAGGCGCTTGTGCTGGTTGTGGTGAAACACCATACTACCGCCTAGCAACTCAATTATTCGGTCGTGATATGCTAATTGCTAATGCGACTGGTTGTTCTTCAATCTATTGTGGTTCCGTACCTGGAACACCAATGGTTCAAGACAAGAATGGTGAAGGTGTCGCTTGGGCAAACTCACTCTTCGAAGATAACGCTGAATACGGCTTTGGTATGAAAGCTGCTCAAATTATTAAAGACGAAAAGATCGTTCAAATTGCAGCCGATGCCTTAGAACGTGATACCGTTGAACCTGAGCTTAAAGCAGTTCTAACTAAGTATCTTGAGGTCAAAGGCCTTCGCGATGAAGAGCGTGCCCTTACTTCTGAACTTGTTGCTCAAGTTGAAGCATCACAAGATGAAGAAATCAAGGAACTACTCAAGCTCAAACGCGACCTTGTCTCCAAATCAGTATGGATTATTGGTGGAGATGGTTGGTCCTATGATATCGGATACGGCGGTCTAGACCACGTTATCGCAAACAATCTTGATGTAAATATCCTGATTCTCGATACTGAAGTCTATTCCAACACCGGTGGTCAAGCTTCCAAGTCTTCACAAGCAGCTCAAATTGCGAAATTCGCAGCAGCTGGTAAGTTGACAGCGAAGAAGGATCTTGGTCAAATTGCTATGACTTACGGTCACGTCTATGTGGCTTCAATCTCAATGGGAGCTAACCGTGTTCAAACGATTAAGGCACTCAAAGAAGCAGAAGCTTACAAGGGACCTTCCGTGGTCATTGCCTACTCCCCATGTGTTGAACATGGTATCAAGGGTGGCTTAAGCAATCACCAGTTCTCACAAAAACGTGCAGTCGAATGTGGTTATGTTACACTTTACCGCTTCAACCCTGATAACGAAGAGAACCCACTTACTATTGACAGCAAGGCACCAGACTTTACGAAGTTCCGCGACTTTGTCTTAACGGAACGCCGTTACAATCAGTTAACAACTGTTAATCCAGACAACGCGGATGCACTCTTGACTCAATCAGCACATGATGCTGAGAAGCGTTATAAGAGACTCCTTCGCTTAGCCGGAAAAGAATAACAGGTCACTTAAGAGCTGCCTAGCATGGCAGCTCTTTTACTGGACTGCTTGCTAAAAACTTAAAGACAATCTATACTTTAAAAGACGAAAAGAGGATATTATGAAACGTTTAATCAAAAGTCCTTTGTTTAATGTTGCTTTACTGTTAGTAATAGGAGTCCTGGTCTTATATTTCTCACTGAATGAAGACTTTGAAGGCATTGTCACACAGCTGCGATCAGCCAATGTTCAATGGGCCTATTTCTGTATCGCCCTGATACTTTTATACTATTACTTAGGAGGTTACCTCTTTAAGCTCTATTCAAACTTGTTCATATCAAGCTTTACAACAACTAGAGGCTTTATTCTGGCTTTGATTGGTGCTTTTGGCTCAGCCATTACACCTTCCGCTTCAGGTGGTCAGATTTTCCAAGTAACACCCTTCAAGAAATACGGATTAAAAACAAGTCAAACGGCATCTATTCTGTACCTAGATTTCATTATCTACCAGTGCACCATGATTGGTTTCGTGTCTTTGTTGTTCATCCTTAAGTTTTCTGACTATTTCAAAAACGGATCACCCGTTTTCTACGTGGTTCTAGCCGGCTTTTTAGTCAACGTGGTCCTCATGGCCGCTTTGATTCTTCTCTATAAATCAAAGAAGTTCCACTACATTGTCGTCAACTCTGTCATAAAGTTTTTACACAAAATCAAGATCATCAAAGATCCACAAAAGTCGATTGACAAGATCAATAACCAGGTTGATTATTTTCATGAGTCCTCCAAGTTAATCGAAAATAACAAGAAACTACTCGTAAAAGCTGTTCTGATTAATGTTATGCGTTTTATTGTCTACTACTCTATTCCATACTTTGTCATCTTGACACTCAATATTGAACTCGATGCTAGCCGGATCGTTGATGTCATCTGCCTTACAGCCTTTGTATCGATGGTCAATGCCTTTATCCCAGTTCCAGGAGCATCTGGTGGAACCGAAATCACTTTCGTCACGGTCTTTGCTCCGTTGATGGGGAGTGGTATACTATCTGTGATGCTGGTCTGGCGCTTCATCACGTTCTACTTCGTCTTAGTTCTAGGGGGATTAGTCCTATTTTTGACTAGGAGATATCAAATACAACGATTGGAGAGTTAACAATGAGAGTTGCATTATTTAGTGATACTTATTTACCCGACATTAATGGGGTTGTCACATCGGTAGAAACACTTCGTCAAGGTTTAGTCGAAATGGGCCATGAGGTGTTTGTTGTGACCAACCACTCATCGTTGTTGTCATTAAAGTACGAAAACAACATCCTATCCTTGCCAGGCATTGAACTGAAGTTTTTGTTTGACTATAATCTGTCAGGTCCCATGAACTTCACTGCCTACGAAATCATCAAAGGCATGAATCTCGATGTCATTCATGTTCATACCGAATTTGGTGTCGGCATTTTCGCGCGAATCGTCGCTCGTATGTTAGACATTCCATTGGTTTATACCTACCATACGACTTACGAGGACTACACGCACTACGTCAACTTCTTTAACTCGAAGACGTTTGACAAGGTTGCCAAGAAGGCCGTCGCAACCCTCTCTAAGATGCTTTCAAATCCAGCGAGTATTCTCATTACCCCATCCCAGAAAACGAAAAGCATGTTGACACGCTATGGCATTCAACGGCCAATGCATGTGATTCCCACGGGTATCGATCTACAACGATTCGATGATTCGGACCTATTGGCCCATCAAAGAAAAGTGATTCGTCATAACTACAATATCAGTGAAGAGGCCAACGTCTTTATCTTCGTTGGTAGAATCGCTGAAGAAAAGAATATCCAGCTCATTCTGAATGCCTTTGAGAAGCTCGTATCTGCCGATCACGAACTGTACTTGTTGATTGTGGGCAGTGGTCCCGATTTGGAAGGCACCAAGCAATGGATTAGCGAGCGTGGGCTTACCAATCAGATTATTTGTACTGACCGGATTGAGAATTCGCAGATTGCTGGTTACTATCACAGTGCTGATGCGTTTGTTTCAGCTTCGCTCACAGAGACCCAAGGTTTGACCTATATTGAAGCGATGGCGTGTGGACTACCGATATTCGCTAGCGATATGAGTGTCCTTGTGGACCTGCTGTATGAGGATGAGACAGGCTATCTGTTTGAAGATGAGGAGACACTTATCAACAAAGTCACCTATTTTACACATCTTCACTCAGCTAAGAAAGATCAAATCAAGTTGGCAACACGTACGACTGTTAAACCTTATGATGCGCGTATTTTCGCAACATCGATTAGTGAAGTGTATCAGGAAGCTATTGATGCTTTCAGGACGG
>JAAZEC010000188.1 GCA_012512495.1 Erysipelothrix sp. | reverse complement strand
TCCAGAATGCGATTGTGGTCGAAGATGGAGTCCAAAAACAGGACACTGTAAGACCACCAAGTCTAGATAGTATTGACTATTATTTTCAATTAGGAACCACCTATAAAGTCAGCAGTCCAGTCATCATGGCGTTCCGCTTCCAAATCTTTGTTACTCGTAGCAGAGTCGCCTTGGTCGAAGGGATTCAAAGTAATCAACCTAAGATCATTGGTATGTTTGATTCGTTAGGCAACCGTCATGACTAATAAGCGCTTTATTGTCATAGTTATCGACAGTTTTGGTATTGGGGCAATGGCTGATGTGCCTGAAATAAGACCTGCTGATATTGGATCTAATACAGCTCTGCATTTGATACAGTATCCTGCCCAGAAGAATTGGCCCAATCTTTTGAAGCTAGGTCTTATGAATGCGATGGATATGGAAGCTGACGGTTTTAAGAAGAGCGAAACGGCAATCTTTGGCAAGAGCAACCTCAAGCATTTTGGGGCGGACTCCTATTTCGGACATCAAGAGATTTCTGGGACAGATCCTAAGAAACCAGAATTTACTCATTTCCAAAAACACATTGATGATGTGGAAAAAGACCTTCTGAAAAATGGTTACTCAGTAGAACGCGTTACTCGTGAAAACGTATCCTTATTAAAAGTTAATAACATGATCTGTATTGGTGACAATATGGAGACGGATTTAGGTCAAGCGATAAATGTCGTCGGAGCACTTGATGCGTGCGGCTTCGAAATGATTTCTGATATTGGTCATTTAGTCCGTAAGCATGTGAGAGTTCCCCGCGTCATTGCCTTTGGGGGTTCTGGTGTTACGATTAATGACCTTTTAAATCACATCCTAGTTAAAGATGGTTTTATTGGAATTGATGCCCCAGGAAGTGGTGTGTATCGCGATAATTACCACGTGATTCATATCGGGTATGGAATTGATACCAGTAAACAAGTCCCATTTGCCCTCAAAGCAAAGGGAATCTCCAACTATTTCTATGGCAAGGTCGAAAACATCGTCTACAATCCATTAGGTAAAAACTTTCCCTGTGTGGATACGGCTGACACCATGGATGGACTGATTAATGACTTGAAAACTATCGATGAGGGTTTCTTCTTCTTGAATATACAAGAGACTGACTTAGCTGGCCATGCCCAGGATGCGATTCGCTATATTGATCGACTGAATGTGGCGGATGAGAAGCTGGGTGAAGTGATGGCATTAATAAAAGAAGGCGATGTTTTACTCGTCATGGCAGATCATGGTAATGATCCAACAATCGGACATGGTCGTCATACTCGTGAACAAGTACCGATGTTAGTCTATCGGAAAAATAATGATCAATTAATTAACTTTGGAGTTCGTGATACGATGGCCGATGTTGGTCAAACGGTCGCTGCTTTCTTTGATACGAAAATTGCTTTCGGCACTTCTTTTCTTGAGGAGATTGAGGCAAGGAGAACAAAATGAACATAGTAGTCTGTATAAAACAAGTACCAGCTTCCTCTAATGTTGCGATTGATCCAGATACAGGTGTACTGTTGAGGGATGGCTCCGCTAGTAAAATGAATCCCTATGATCTCTATGCTCTGGAAACAGCTTTCCGTATCAAGGAACAGAATGGTGCCCAAGTACATGCTGTCACGATGGGTCCCCTCAGTGCTCAAGCGGTGCTGAAGGAAGCTATCTCAATGGGAGCGGATCAAGGCTATCTGATTTCGGATCGGGCTTTTGCTGGTTCGGATGTTCTGAGTACAGCCCGTATCTTAAGTCACACGATTAAGGACATTATTGGCGATGTTGACTTGATTATTTGTGGTGAGCAAACAACTGATGGGGATACAGCCCAAGTTGGTCCAGAAATTGCACAAATGCTGGATCTGCCACATGTTAGTTGGATAAGAAAGATTGTTTCTTTTGATAATGAATCAATTCGAATACAACATGAACCCAATCGCTTACGGTATGAGCTCACCATGAGGCTGCCAGCATTGATAACGGTCAGTAAGGGTATCTACACACCTCGCTTGCCTTCTTATCGCCGCCAGGAAGCTTTTAGTGATGAGCAAATCATGATGGTTAACTTAGCGATGTTGAAGAATCTTCGACCTGAGGACTGTGGTCTCTCTGGCTCACCGACTCAAGTTGAAAGCATGTTTGCGCCTAGTCATGAGCAGACAAGGCTTCTTCTGGATGGAACAACTGAAGAGAGTGTTTCCGGATTATTAGCGTATCTTACTGAAGAGAAAGTGTGGGAGATCTGATGGCTCATATAGAAATTAATCATGATGCTTGTACGCGTTGCGAGGTCTGTCTGTCGGTTTGTCCCTTCGGAGCAATGGAAATGGTTAATGGGAATGTCATGGTCAACGATCAGTGTCGCCTGTGCAGAATCTGTATTGATAATTGCCCGGTAGAAGCTATTTCAATGGTGGAATCAGAACTAGAACAATCCGTTAATAAGGAAGAATATAAAGGATTTACAGTGATTGCGGAAGTTGAGAATGGGGTACTACATCCGGTAACTCTTGAGCTGATTGGTAAATCAAATGAGCTTTGTGATTCCACAAGTGTCATCGTTGTTGGCTACAATCTAGAGGATATCGTATCGCAGCTCTGCCAATATAAAGTGGATAAGATCTTAGTCTCTGATCAGAAAGAAGCCGAGTATTTTGATAGTCAGCTATACACGTACTTGATTGGAAATTGGATTGAATACCTAAAACCATCGACTGTCTTAGTTGGAGCTACACGGATGGGTCGCTCCTTAGGACCTCGTTTGGCGGCTCGCTTTGAGACTGGGCTTACAGCCGATTGTACCATTCTAGATGTTCGTGAGAATGGAGATTTAATTCAAATACGTCCTGCTTTTGGTGGAAATGTGATGGCACAAATAGTGACGCTGAATCATCGCCCACAGTTCGCGACGGTTAGGCCGAAGATGTTTAGTACTCCGGAGAAATCGTATGAAGGCTCAGAAATTGAGAGAAGGAAATATCCGATAAGTGATGTCTCTGTCTTTTTCGATAAAGTTGAACCGATTCCTAGTGTGAAGGATCTCTCTGAAGCAAAGAGGCTCGTGGTTTTAGGACTAGGAGCTCAAAATCCGGTTGTGATTGGGCTTGCGACTCAGTTAGCCGATAGGATAGGTGCTAGTCTTGCTTATACACGTCCCATGATTGAAAAAGGCTACAGTGATGTTCATGGTCAGATTGGGCTGAGTGGGCGTGCTGTTCAACCTGAGCTCATGATTACGATCGGGGTCAGTGGTGCGATTCAGTTTGTGACTGGTATCGGACAGAGCGAGAGAATCATTGCGATTAATAGCGATGCAAATGCTCCAATTTTCGGTGTCTCCCATGTTGGAATAGTTGGAAGAGCGGAAGATATTTTACCAGAGTTGTTAAAACAAGGGGGAATTCTATAGTGAAGTATCATCAACTGATGGAAGCGGACATCCAATATCTCCAAGATATCGTTGGTGCTGCGGGCATTATTCATGGCAGCGCAATTAGTGAGAGCTATAGCCATGACGAAATGAAAATCTATGGTGATCATTTGCCAGACGTGGTAGTTAAGCCATCAACAGCCCAGCAGGTTTCAGAAATCATGAAGTATGCTAATCTTAGAAGAATTCCGGTAACGCCTCGTGGTTCGGGGACTGGTTTGTGTGGTGGTTGTGTACCGATCTATGGTGGTATTTTATTAACGACGGAAGGTATTAATAAAATCATCGAAATAGATGGTCAAACACTTAGTGCGACAGTGGAACCTGGTGTCTTGTTGATGGATTTGATTAGTGAGACCAGTAAGGCTGGATACTTGTATGCGCCTGACCCGGGGGAGAAAAGCGCCACCATCGGTGGGAATGTAATGACCAATGCGGGTGGTATGCGGGCTGTTAAACATGGCGTGACTCGTGACTATGTCTTGGGAATAGAGGTTGTTTTACCAACGGGTGAGATTGAGCTATTGGGTGGAAAAGTCGCTAAGAACAGCTCGGGTTACAGTCTGAAGGATTTAATGATTGGTAGTGAGGGTACCCTGGGTATCGTGACGAAGATTATTGTAAAACTGTTACCAAAACCTAATGAGATGTTATCACTGCTGGTTCCGTTTAATTCGATTGAAGAGGCACTTGATTGTGTTTTAGAAGTCTTGAAGAAATCATATATACCTACCACTTGTGAATTTATGGAACGTGATGTACTTATAGATTCCGAGGATTTTCTTGGTCGCGAATTCCCTGATAATAAGCACAATGCTTACTTAATCGTGTCCTACACGGGGGATGATGAGAAGGCACTGAAATCTATTGTCGATGATGTGGTGAAGACCCTCTTTGATCAGGGGGCTATTGATGTTCTCTTATCGAATACACTGGAGCGCCAGGGTGAGCTTTGGACTTCG
>JAAZEC010000187.1 GCA_012512495.1 Erysipelothrix sp. | reverse complement strand
CGCGACGATTGTTTCAATCAAACTCATTCCCCTTCTCAGACTCATTTATTCACCCTCTAGTTACAACAATCCACCATAATAGTACTACTTAATGCCATCTTTTTCAACTAGCACTGAAAAATAAACTACTCGCTTTCAAAGCTCAAACTACCTCATACAAGTTCGCTCTACCCTGTTTACCCACCAAGCGAATCAGTCCAAGTTCCCTGAGCACCAACAGTAACGCACTCACCTGCCGTGGCGTCAGCCTCACCACATCACTCAGATCCTTCGCCAGAAACTGTGTTGGAAGGTTCTCCGGCAGAAACCTCAAGTAGTCAGATGGTTCATGAAAACTCACGATCTCCACCAACTCCATCGGTACCTTGTCCACCTTCGTCGCTCCCCGCTTCTTACTCAAATCCCAGCCATCCAAGAGTCTAATCTCCTCCATGTTAATCAGGAAGCAATCAATAAATAGTCGCTCATTCGTGATTAACGGTCGTATCTTATAGAGCTCTCTGACAATATCATAGATGGAACCTTTCTTAGGTGACTTGTTACGCTTAATCAAACGATGTTCTTCATCAAACCAGAGCACATGTTTCTGATAAGCAATCGGAAAGACGATATGTAGCTCATAGTCCGGAGTATAGCTCATGATTTTAGCCCGTAACTTGTCGAAACTACCCGTCTGAATCTCATAGATTGTTTGATCCACCACCACATCTGCCACGAAACCATGGATAGGCACCTCGTGGTTCTGTTCGTTCTCACTCAAAAAATACTTCAAAGTAGAATGAATGCTTTTCTCTTGGAGGCGGCCAATGCCCTGCAAAGTATGATCCCGTAGCGCCATCGCTTCAGTGAACTTGTTCTGGATTGATTTCATACGCCTATTATACTATGAAAGTGAACCATAATAAAAAAGATATTGTTAAGTAGATTACTCAACAATATCATAAGGAAATACCGTCACTTGGTTCTTACCACTGTTCTTGGACACATAAAGCGCACTATCCGCTTGTTTCAAGACCTCCGTCATATCCGTCTTGTCATCGAAGATCTTCACACCAATCGAGACGGTTATTCGAGCTTGTTGCCCATCGTCCGTCACGTGCATCGTCCCCGCAACATCATCACAGATGCGTTGGGCAATACTCTGGGCAATCGGTTCGGTCGTATCCCTAATGAGAATACCAAACTCCTCACCGCCCAGCCTGCCAAAGACATCGTCCTTACGCAGGTGTTCCCCCAAGCTTCTCGCGAACCTACTAAGTACCCTATCCGCGAACGTATGGCCATAAGTATCATTGATCTGCTTGAAATCATCAATATCGATCATCATCATTGCGCCTTTTTGGGACTCGTGACGCTGTGTCGTCATGTAGCTTTCGAATATCTCCATGAAGTAGGAATAATTATAGATGCCAGTCAGACCATCTATCCGAGCCTTCTTAGCTAACGATTCTTCCGTCAGCTTCATGTTCGTGATATCATCCTTCATTGACAAGAAGGCAATGACCTCACCATCTTCGCCTCGAATCGGAACAATCCGGTTCTTTTCCCAATAGAATGAACCATCCTTTCGGCGGTTAATGATCTCACCCTGCCACTCGTGACCTCGTATGATAACATCCCACAGGTTCTTATAGAAAAGTTGGTCCTTATGGCCTGATTTCAGTATCCGTGGCGTATTACCTATCGCTTCATTAAACTCATAACCCGTCATCTTCGTGAACTGTTCATTGACGAACCAAATGGTCCCATCCAACTGGGTAATGACGATGGAGACAGGATTCTGACGAACAACATCGGATAGGATCAGATTGAGCTTCTGGAACAAGGTGATATCGGACACGTCCTTGATACTGTTGATCAGCACCGACTCGTAATCTATCTTGAAACGGTTGAAACTGAAAAGACCGACATAATCCTTGCCGCTTCTCGTGGTACCCCTGATTTGAACACTCTGATCCTTGGCCTCATTCTTGAGCTTCAAGTAACGGGATTGAAAGTTACCCTCATTCTTGAAGAAAGGGATCTGATCGACCGTCTTGCCAATGACTTCTTTTCTCTTCAGACCCGTTGTCTCGATGAAGCTGTCATTCACCTCGATGATTTCAAGGTTTCGCTCCCGAACCACAAACTGGACATCCGGATTAATATTGAATAGCGTCTCATACTTGACCAGGTTGTCGTTCTTTTCGTTCTCAACCTGATTGACATTGAGTATCAAGGTCGTAAAGCTCCAGACCAAGCCCCTAACGATTTCATATGCGTAAATAAAGACCATGGAGAAACCGAAGATAGAGTTCGTGAATTGTGCTCTTGAGAGCTGCACGATAATGTAGAAATTGCTGATGAGGAGTGCCGTGAAGACGAAGAGAAGCACAATCTTGGATAGTTGGAGCGCTGAGTCTCTGGAGTTTGAAATCAGTGAGTAACCAAACAGCGAGGAACAGGCACCGAAGGTAAAGATAAACATGGATGTCAGCTTATAGTCGTTGAAATAGTAGATTGATAGGATGAATGCCGATGTATAGAGGAGGGCTAACACGTAATGCATGGGCTTGCGGGATTGGTTCTTGGAATCGAACTCATACTTCTTATTAGTATTCAGCTCTTTATCAATCCCATACAGCCTTACGACATCGCTCAAGACATAAAGTGTTACGGAGATGAAGACTACGGTCGAGCTTGACTTCTGTAGATCGAGGTACAAAAGGAGAATGAACCCAGCAATGGACATAGTATTCGAAAAAAGCCAAAACATCAAAGATGATTTGTTCTTCATGAGATACGTCTGTATCATAAGCGTTAAATTCTGAAGCAATCCGCTAATCAGCAACAGCCAGATGAGCGGAGCAAACTCGATAGTCATGAGCCTCTCCTTGAAAATAATCAGAGATAATTATCCCAATTAAATGATGTGCTAATATTATATCAGATGTGTAGAGATTAGAAACAAAAAATTGATTATTTCTAATCAATTTAGATTGTTTCTATGAAGCGAATCCTAATCGATAGATTGCCTTGATAATACGCTTATGCATTCTGATGTTGATTGGGCTCGCAACCTCAAGGATTGCGGCATACTTATCAACCATCGATACAATTAAGCTTTCTTTGTATTTTGGTGGAGCCACTTTAGAGACAAGGAACATATGCTTCAGTATGATGTCCTTCTCTATGGGGTTAAGTGTGGTAATTCTTTCAGCGTTTGCACAAGCCAGTATCGGATGATAATTGTTGTGTGAACCCTGTTTTAGTGCTTCAACTTCTTCGACTTTTAATAAGAAGAAATCATGAAGAAGTCCTGCCCTAGCGACTGATTGATAGTCTAAGTTAAGTTTTTTAGCCAATGTGTAGCTTATATAGGAAACCGTTAGCGAATGATCTAACCGGTTGGTGACACGATGATGCACAAAATTGCGAAGTTCTTGAACTTCTTTGTTTTCAAGTAAATCGGCGACTAGCGCTAAGTAATCCTGGTCGTTCTCCCAAGAATTAAGTGATTGAGTCATTTAACAAATCCTTTCTGATTCTGAAATCAAATTTCAAAATCTTTTCTATAATACACCATTTAAATAAAGAAACAAGTAATATGAAGAATTATTACCGTGAAGATTTGTAAAGTTTTCATAAAACACCGCTCATCACCAACTCCAGGGCCTCACCGACCGTGGCAACTCTTTTATCACTCAACCCCCGCAAATGGTCTTCACCACCCGCAATCACAAAACCATCGTACATCTGAATCATTTCAATATCGTTGTAGGAATCACCAATCGTAAAGACCTTCTTCACTCTGGAATCAAGGCTACTCACCACCCGTTGAATGGCCCTCGCCTTATTATCATTAGGTAGCACAATATCGACAAAAGAACCATTGGGGCACGCCTGAAGCTTACCCTTGAATGCCTCGTTCAACTGATTCGATATCAACAAGCTATCTTTGCCCGGTAGAATCTGACCAAACATGGCACAGATGGTCTCACTGTTAAAGGCATCCTCTAGACTGATGCGATCACCGGCATCGAAGGATTCCAATTCCTGATAGAACGTCTTCTGACCGTAATGATAACCGTTGTTAATCGCAATGAAATAGAACTCATCACTCATGTGTTTCACAACATAGTCAAAAGCTTCCCTGACCATTGCCTTATCGATCGCCGCCAAGTACAGCTCCTTACGGTTGTGATCCAGGATGGCCGAACCATTGTTGCCAATGGTGAAATCAACCTCAATCTGATACTTATCAAGCTCGCCCAGAATAGAGTTCAAATGCCGCCCCGTCGCGATCCCGAAGTGGTGGCCTTGTGCCCGAAATTCCTTGATCAGCCGTAGGTCTTTCTGGCTCACCTGGCTGTCCTGATAGAGTGTTCCATCATAGTCGCTTGCGAAAAAATACATCAGCTCACTCCTTCTAAACATTTACAAGTATTCTACCATAATTAACAAAGTTTGTTATAATGGTTCCATGATTCAAGTCGATGCGTTGTTGAAGAGAATGAGCAATCAGAAAATAAATTATGACTCATTACTACGAAAAATGATTAAAGAGTGGGAGAAGAGTGACATTCGTCCACGTATTTTAATGCACAGTTGCTGTGCCCCCTGTTCGACTTATACCCTGGAGTTCCTTACTCAGCATGCTGATGTCAGTATCTATTTTGCTAATTCCAATATCCATCCAAAGGTAGAATATGAACGACGTGCTCGCGTACAGAAACAGTTCGTTGAAGACTTTAATAGGAACACCAACCAACACGTTCAATTTATTGAGGCACCCTACAAGCCCCAGGATTTCATCAAAGGTGTTCTCGAGAATAACTTACAGGAAGCACCTGAGGGAAAAGAGCGCTGTTCCTTTTGCTTTGAAATGCGCCTGGACTTAGTCGCGAAGGAAGCCGCTAAACTAGGTTATGATTATTTCGGTAGTGCTTTGACCATCTCACCTAAGAAGAATTCACAACAGATCAATGAGATTGGGATCGAGGTCCAACAGCTCTATGATGTTAATTACTTGCCTTCTGATTTCAAGAAACAGGGCGGTACTTTGCGTTCGATTGAAATGTGTCAGGAGTATGACATCTATCGCCAATGCTATTGCGGATGTATCTTTGCTGCGAACCAACAGGGAGTTGATTTGAAGAAAGTTGCACAGGAAGCCAAAAACTCTTAACTTTTACTTGCAATGAGGAATGAAATCATATATTATAGAAAAGCGCTAAACACTGGCCCGTTGGAGAAACGGTTAACTCACATGCCTTTCACGCATGCATTCACGGGTTCGAATCCCGTACGGGTCACCAAACGCTGATAACACTCTTGCTAAGCAAGAGTTTTTTTATACTAAAAAGTCGGCTTTCGCCGACTAGACATCTGTATATGAATTCTTTAAGAGCACATAATCAACGGTCGTGAGGGCACTTAAATCGTTACCCCCAGCATATGAAATGGCTGATTGAAGGTCTTGTTTCATTTCTTTGACTGTATCGCGGATATCACCTTTGCGTAAGACGAGCTCGCGCTTGCCTTCGACATTTTGATATTCACCCTTTTGATACTCCGAAGCCGATCCATAGTACTCTTTATAGATCTCACCATCGATCTCAACTTCTTTACCCGGTGATTGTTCATGACCCGAGAATAGCGATCCAATCATGACCATACTGGCGCCGAAACGGATGCTCTTGGCAATGTCACCATTGTTACGGATTCCACCATCGGCTATCAATGGTTTGCGGGCTGCCTTGGCACACCAGTTCAGTGCCGCTAATTGCCAGCCTCCGGTACCGAAGCCTGTTTTCAGTTTGGTAATACAGACCTTGCCTGGACCGACACCAACTTTAATGGCATCTGCCCCAGCATTTTCTAGTTCTCTGACTGCTTCGGGTGTCCCGACATTGCCAGCGATTAGGAAAGTTCCTGGTACTTTTTCTTTGATATATTCAATCATTCTGATGACAAAGATGGAATGTCCATGAGCCACATCGATGGTCATGTATTCTGGAACAATCTTCGCTTCGACCAATTCGTCAATGAACTCGTATTCTTCCTCTTTGATTCCTACAGAGATGGATGCATAGAGATTTCTGTCGTGCATCCGCTTGATGAATGGCAATCTTGAGCCGTTATCAAAACGGTGCATTACGTAGAACCAATTATTTTCAGCGAACATGATGGCCATGTTTTCGTCCATAATTGTCTGCATGTTGGCGGGAACGACCGGTAAATCAAAGGTGCGTGGACCAAACTTGATGCTGGTGTCACACTCTTTACGTGATTTGACAATCGCTTTGGCTGGAATCATTAGAACATCTTCATAATCAAATACTCGCATTGCTTCCTCCCATGGGGTCGGTTGTCCCCTGACTACTATAGGCAATTTGCTGAGAAAAGTAAAGATAGGAACTAGTTTTTATAATGACGTTCAAATGAAAACAAAGCAAAGGTAATGTTCGTAGATTTATTCAAACAAATTTCCGCTTCAAATTAAAAATGATAATTGAATAAAGTAAGGAAAGGACTTGCGGTTTATGGCTAAACAGTATATTATATTAAAGCACAAGTTCCGTTAGCTCAGTTGGCAGAGCAACTGACTCTTAATCAGTGGGTCCTCGGTTCGAGCCCGAGACGGAGCACCATGTATGTATTTAAAAAAAGGTCAAGATATCCATCATATCTTGGCCTTTCCCTTTTTTCTAGAAGACTAAACTATCATCCAAATGGTACATGAAGCGAGTCGTCTCTCTGCGATCGATAAGAATCTGATCACTTTGAAGTCCTTCTTCCTTCAGTGCTTTAATGCTATCTTTCATGAACTGGTCACTACCGACAACGTAGTACAGAGCATCCGGATTCACGCTCTCTTTGAGTCTGTTGTAGTAGTCCTGGCGGTTATTCACATAGAGATGTTGGACCTGTTCACCCTTGATTTCATTTTCGAATAAGTAGGGTTGGTCGGTATCAATACTTAGATGAGTAATGGAAGGTATCCCTTCTTTATTCTTCTGATAAGCTTTGAACAGCGGTCTTAATGTCGCGACACCCACACCCATCGAAAGGAAGACTAATGGCTTATCAATTCTCCTGAGGCCCATGTGGGAATGGATCTTGAACATCACTAAATGGTCACCCACTGTTAGCTTTGAGAGTTTCTGTTTAAAATCGGTATCATGGTCAATCCGAGTCGTGAAAGCAATCGTATCTTCTTCGGGAAGAGTTAGAATTGACATGTGCCGAACGGTCTCTGGCGAGGGTTCCACACCATCAAATGTTATATGCATGAAAGATCCTTCAATCCAATCGATTGCTGAGGGTCTTTTTAAGTAATAGGTCTTGGTACGAGTGTTCTCGTCCTTAATATCCACTATTTCTAATAAATGTTTTTCCATCATTAAAACTCCTTAACTTATTAGATTGTAAAGGATTTTATTTAAAAAAGCTCAAAATACGATTTGCACTTAGTCCTTATTGTCTAGGACCTCATAAAACTCCACAAGACTCATGCCTAATGTTTCGGCTGCCTTCTTGCAGGTATAGACTCGCATATTGAGGGGATCACGTTTCCCAGTGACTAAGTTTGACACGGCAGGCTGATGAATTCCAGAGTGCTTAGAAAAATAATAGCCGGTCATTTCCTTAACCGCTAATAATTCTTTGAACGTCATATGGATTCCTCCCTATCTGATTTAACTTTAGTATATCAAATCAGGAATCATTACTCAACAATACATTAATTCAAAATATCACCTGGTCTCATTGTTTTCACTCTAGCCTTCTCAACTTTACTCTCAAAGACAGCCGGATCCTGCCTAATTAAGTCGAAGGTATTATAGTGAATCGGTACTACTACCTTTGGGTCGATGAGCCTAACTGCTTCTACCGCGTCATCAATCCCCATGGTATAGACATCACCGATAGGAATAAAGGCCAAATCAACTCCCTTAACTAGGGCCATGTCACTAAAGAGTGCCGTATCCCCCGCATGATAGATGAGTTTATCATCTTTTGTAATTAGAAAACCTGTCGCGATACCCATGGGAATCACCGTTCCATCTCTTTTAGTATAAGAGGAACCATGGATAGCAGGTGTCATTTTGACGGAGCCAAACTCAAAGGCATACTGACCTCCCGGTTGTAAACCAAAGGTTCTCACGCCCTTATTCTCAAAATAATCGGCTATTTCCACCGTCG
>JAAZEC010000023.1 GCA_012512495.1 Erysipelothrix sp. | reverse complement strand
TACCTTAAGATAATATTTGTGAGCTCTTGCTTGGCTTAATTGAGTCGATTGCGAATAATGACCCATTACACTATCTCCATAGCTTTCCAAGTCAGTTGGCCCTTCAAACGATATTAAGATGTGTCTTTCAAAATCCACACCACTTAGTTCTTTCATCATCTTTTCCCTAGAGAGTGAATCATAGTCCAGTTCAAATGACTGGGCATCACTAAATATCTCCTTGATAAATTCATACGCTTGAGTTTGATTAACTTGTTGCGGTCTGGTTAGGAGTATCTCATGGGTGAGTTGTGATTTTAATTCAATCGATGCTTCAATAATATCAAATAATCCCTCAATATCCTTTGACATGAAACCTATTGAAGGCTCAAATGTTATGCCATCGGTCGACTTTTTCTGATATTGCTTCAATTCATCGTGGCAAATTAATGGCGAAATAAAACCATATAAGTTGAGCGCACAGGCTGGAGCTAAGACAGAGCCTCCACCATCAGTACCGATTCCTATATCATTGATTCCAGTGAATAC
Organism: Erysipelothrix sp.; assembly: GCA_012512495.1. Classification (GTDB taxonomy): domain Bacteria; phylum Bacillota_I; class Bacilli_A; order Erysipelotrichales; family Erysipelotrichaceae; genus JAAZEC01. The sequence goes on along the minus strand of JAAZEC010000023.1, from coordinate 7,889 downwards.
ATTAATTGCGGTACCGCTCGATGATCCAGTCATGTATCGTCCAGTAATAGGATTCAAATGATTGAAATCAATCGCTCTTCCACCTTCTGCCATAACATCTCTTGTGTGAATGTAAAATCCGTGGTCTTCTAGCTTCTTAAGATAATTAGCAGGAATTACGTGGGTGTTTTTTACACCCACGTAATACAGCTTTTCACCTTCATGAACACGCTCAATTATCTCTGGATAGACTTCTTCCACAGTGTTAGCTCTGAGAGCTTTAAATGATTGCATTGCATAAGATGATATTTTCTTCATAATATTTTTTCTAAGCGGCAACTGGAATCACATAGAGTCCAATAATAACCAATAGATTGATAAGGATTCCGAATGCGATAGCAGCAACTGGTCCAACAGCCATGTCGACGATTGGTTTCTTAGACTGCTTGTTGAGCAAGTAGACACCGATAACAAATAGTGAACCGACTCCACTTACCATACTATTAGCGGCAACAATACCACCGACTAGTAATGCAATTTCAAGAACTCTACTCATAGAAGTTCTAATGTGTTCACCCATTTCGCGAACGCCAGGGAAGCTGTCAAGTGCTTTTGCGAATAATCTAATTAAGAATACTTCAGCGACCATTACAGCTGCTCCAGCTACGAATGCTAGAAGTGGGTTACCATGTAGAAGAATTCCTACAGGGAAGACTAAAGTAGTACCAACGACTCCATAAACACCAGTTACGATAGCTGTTGTGAAGACTAATGGGATAAAGCCAATGGCACGTGCGAAGGCTGCTAATGCTGCGTTTGTAAATTCACCTTCACCAAGTAGTGCGAGTGAAACTGGGTCACCAGCAACAATAACAAGGCTTGTTGCGACGGCAACGATACCACCCATAATACCAAGGATCCACCAGTTCTTTTGAATTCTTGAAACTTGTACTGTGAATAAATTTGTTAAATCTTGATTGGATGTTGATTTGTCTGACTTACTTTGGATAGCAAAGACAATCATCATGATTGTGCCTACTAACATTGAAACTCCTTCAGCATTAAGTGCTACTGTAGCAGTACCGATACTGAATGTTCCAAATCTTTTAACTACGAACCATACAATTACTGTGATGATTCCTGTTAGTGTTCCTTTTTTGAATCCATGTTGCATACCAATGGCAACAGCTGGGAAAATAGCAAAGGCTGCAGTTACTGGTGAGCTTACGCTACCTAGTTGATTTAAGAAATTAAATGGTAATGCCGCAAAGATATCAACGATGAATTGAAGACCAAATAACAATCCTGCACCGTATAGAGCACCTACGACAGCTGCTCCGATAGTACCTGCCAAGTTATCCTTAAAGAATGTTCCGATAACATCGGTTGATAGTAGGATGGAGTGAATCAAGATAATTGATGCTCCGATTGAGACTGGAATACCAAATCCAACAACGAGACCAAAACTAATTGCAAAACTGGTCGCTGCTAGTTCAGCACGAGTTAATTTACCTTCAAAATATTGTGGAACGATTGGACGGAAGCCATCATTAAAGACTGCAATCCCCTTATTAACTAAAACTGAGGCCAAGCCTCCCATTGCCATGATGACAACATAACTAAGAACTCTTTCCATAGTTTCTCCTTATTTTTTCGTTATTTCACGGACTAGAATTGGTAATACCGCATCTCTATGTTGGGCAGTAAAACCGAATGCTTTTTTACCTTTGCCAAACTCGCCGACAATGAAGCTCTCATCTTTAATAGCTCCAGGCATCGACACAGTTGAGCACAACTCGGGACCTAATAAAGCCATGGCCATTGCTAAGGCGCCCCCGCCTCCTGTGTTGCATGCTCCTATGTAATAATCATAGGAACCTGATTTCATAGCCATCGCAGCATCAAGGTCACTTTTAATATCAACCTCTACATTTTCACCTCCCAGCTTTTTAACTTCGTCAGCAATAATTTGCTTGTCGATTTGACCTCCGATAACAATCTTAATCACGAGGTTTCCCCCTTTCTTGAAGTGCACTACTTAAGTGTAGCCAAAGGTACTGTTGTTCGCTCTCTGGAATGGATATATCCGATTCTTCTACAATCAGGTTACTGATTCGTTGGGCTTCATCGAAATATTGTGAAGCCTTTACTTCATTGAGAATCATCTCTTCCATCTCATTCACTATGTTGCGATCAATAATACGCTGAGTGGCCATTGCCAAATGTGTTAAAAATACCTCCGAAGGAGCACCATCCAAATCTTCACTTTTCATAATCCCTTCGTAAATCTTTAACACAAAGTCATAGACTTCCTGTGTAATTACATGATTCTCTAAGAGTATTGTTAATCGCTGTTTCAACTTGTGTTCACCTCTACTTAGCTTTCGCACTTTCAATCTACAAAATATTGTATATTGAAAATATAACACAGAATGCGCTTTCAGTCAACAACAATATTCATTATATTGATTTATTGTATCAAACCTCTATTTTTAGTCTATAATAGTATCTATAAAGGATGTGACTTATGACCTACGACAGTAGTTTGATTTCTAAAAATGCCCTGGTGGTAGAACACCTCTCAAAGTACTTCATTGGAGTCGAAGATAACTCAAGAATAAAGACTATCTCAGAACTCGAAAATGAAATCATAGCCGCGAGAGGTACCATTCAAAATTCAATGAACCTGCTAAAAATTGCCGGTGCCATTACCCTGAAACCAAGAGGTCACCTTGGGACTTTTTTGATTTCCAAAGATCTCAGCCTCTTATTGCGCTATGCCAATATCTCTTTTATTGTCGGCGTAATGCCATTGCCCTACTCCAAGTTGTACGAAGGTTTAAGTACCGGCCTGCTCCACACGATGGAAAACAAATTAAACATCCCGGTCAACATGGCCTACATGCGAGGCGCTAGTCGTCGGATCGAAATGATGTTGAATGGTCGCTACGATTTCGCGATCCTTTCGAAATTCGCTGCCCTCGATTACCTACAACATAATGATGATATCGAAATCATCACCGAGTTTGAACCTGGTAGCTTCCTTAATAAACACGTCGTCATGTTCAACACTCCCGATAAACAAGTCATTGAAGACGGCATGCGCGTGGGTATCGACTATGATTCAATTGACCAAGCCGCTTTAACCCTAGAAGTCTCAAAACCGCTGAACGTGAAACTGATAGAAGTCAGTTACAACCAATTGGTAGAGAAACTGTTGAATAATGAGATTGACGCTGCCATCTGGAACGATGACGAACTATCACGAAAGACACCTTCAATCACGACGAGAGACCTTGAACTTGATAACAACTATAACACGATCGCCGTAATCGTCATTGATAAGAATCGCCAAGACCTTAAACGGCTACTAATTACCCTCATCAATATTGATGAAGTCCAACTAATCCAACATCAGGTTGTGAACAACGAAATCATCCCCAGTTATTGAAGCTTTGAAGTGTCTAAGGAGCGCTCATTTGATATAATGTTTCAAGAGGAGACAGATTATGACACTGATAAAATATCAACCAGCAGCGGATATCGTTGGATACACCACCACTAAAGAACAAGGTAACCTGTCCTTTACGGTCGGTGACAAACCCGAGCTGGTTCTGGAAAGAAGAAAGAAACTCGCCGATACCATCGGCATTGATCTAAACCGTTTCGTCTTCGCCAGACAACAACATACTGACAAGATAGCAAAGGTCACAGAACAGGATGCCGGCAGAGGTGCTCTTAGCCATGAAGAGGGAATCCCAGGCGTCGATGGTCTCTATACCTTTGATGAGAATCTCGTACTAGCATTCTTCCATGCGGATTGTGTACCAATACTACTGCACGATCCCGTGAGTGGACTCATCGGAGCGATCCATTCCGGCTGGCAAGGAACACTCCATGAGATTACCAGAAAAGCCTTAGAGAAGATTCAGGAAGATGAAGGTATTGACCTCGCCAACCTGAACGTCTATGTCGGGCCCTGCCTTTCAAAGGAAAGTAGCTCGATTGATCAGGACCTTAGTCCCTATCTGGTTGATTCCACTTTCAACAAGACGGATTATATTGAAACGACCACCCATGAATTCAAGATTGATACCAGAGGATTAACCCACAAGATGCTGGAGGATGCCGGTGTCAAGAAGGAAAACATCACCACGATCGAACAGGATACCTACCAAATGGACGAGTCCTACTTCTCCTTCCAAAGGGATACACAAACTGGACGCCATTTAACACTCATCTACAAGAAAGGACAGCAACCTAATTAGAGGCAGCTGTCCTTTTTACAAACTTATATATTGTCGCATTCCGATAGCGATAAACATCGGCTAGCTCTAGATCATTTTCTATTGATGATTGTTCCTCGCTCAACTCAAGCAGAACAATCCCATCCTCCTTTAGTAGCCCTACTACCTGAGCTAGAAGCTCTCCATACTTCCCAAAGTCATAGGGTGGATCGAGGTAAATGTAATCAAAGGTTTGTTCCTCTTTTGATAACAGGCTGATCGCTTTCTGGTAGGGCATCGCCATGATACGAACGTTATCATCCTCAGCCAAAGCTGATACATTCTTCTTGATGGTCTCGATTGCCCTGCGCTGTTGGTCAACCATCGTTACCCGTTCCATCCCACGAGACAGAGCCTCAAGGCCAATACTACCCGAACCAGCGAACAAGTCTAGGAGCGTTCCCCCTTCAAAGAAGGGACCAATCCTTTGGAACAGGGATTCCTTCACCTGATCCAGTGTGGGTCGAGTCTTATCCGATGGTACGCTCTCCAATTGGCGGGAACGGTGCTTACCGGCAATAATTCTCATAGCAACTCTTCCTGTTTCTTAAGGCGAGTGTGATTGTCTCTAGCAATGATGTTTTGAACAATCCCAAAGGTAATGAACACGGCTAGCTGCGAGGAACCCCCCTGAGAAATTAACAGGAGCGGAATACCCGTCAGAGGTAGAATGGCACTGACACCGCCCACATTAAATGCGTAGTGAATAAACAGGTAGGTCGCTGCGCCGATCATGAACAGGCGCCCACGATTCGAAGTAACCCGCATCGCATACATTAAGAGTGACCCAATTAAGAGCACATAACCTGTCGTGATAAACAGGAAGCCCCAGATACCCAGTTCCTCGACCACGATTGCTAGAATATAATCGGTCGGCGCGGCTGGCAGGTAACCATACTTCTGAATAGAATTGCCCAGACCTACACCATTCATGCCCCCATAAGCAAAGGAGAAGAGTCCCTTCACCTGTTGTAGGGAGGAATCATTCATATTCTCGGGTCTGAACAAGTAATAAATTGAGGTAATCCTCTGTACCATATAGTTATTAGAGAGCGATGAGTTATCGAGCAACTTCGCACCATAGGGACTAATGATGAAGAGAACTAGTATAGCACCGAGTAACGTGATGCCTAACAAGATCTTCTGTGGTTTCCCAAGGAATGGATGTTCCGCACATAACAACATAAATAGGGCGATAAACACCATGACCACGGCAGAACCTAAATCGCCTTGATAAAAGAAGACAATCAAAATAAAAAGAATGACACTCAAGAGTGGTGCCCATCCTAATGACAGGATGCGTTTGAAGGATTCTTTGGTGCTGATTTTGGTTTTCTTAGTCACCCAGGGGACCTTGGGTAGATTCCCGAAATTATTGGCAATCACGATCATAATCACAACTTTAGCGAACTCTGATGGCTGGATTGTGAAGAAACCGAAGTTGATCCAGTTGTAGGCTGATGCTCCGGTATGGAAGAATCGGGTTATTAATAGTGAGCCAATCGTTAGGACAATCAAAAAGGGTTCGATTTTCTTTACAAAGTTAAATGAGAACAATTGGGAGACTTTTATCATCGCTAGAAATGAAACAATAAAGAATACCATCTGTTTTCCCCAAATGGCAATGACCTCATTAGTCGTGGTAAAAGTAGACATACTGGCCGAAGTCACCATGACCGTGCCAAAAATACTCAGTGCGATTAGGGTCCAATAGATAAGCTTTGAAGAGTTCTTTGGCATCTTCAAAGAAAGCAGCTTTATTAACAAGTTCATCACCTTTTCCATTAATTAGTATACCACGTCTTGATAATAGTTAAAAAATTATGTTACAATTGTAACCAGTTAAAAGACTATGAAAACTGACCATAATAGGTTACGATAGTATTAGTTTTATTTTAATGAAATCAAATATTAAGAAGAGGTAGTAATGATTATTAATAAAGATACCATAATAGTCGACCCTCATCCTTTATTACGCAAACGTGCTGAAAAAGTAGTTTTGCCATTAGGTGATGAAGATCGTGAACTATTAGAAGCTATGTTCACCTATGTCAAAAAGTCACAAGATGACGACATAGCTGAGAAAGAGAACCTTTTACCTGCGGTCGGCATCGCTGCCGTCCAAGTGGGCGTCGACAAACAAATGACGGCCGTCTCAGTCAACGATTATGATGATGACGGTAATATCACCGCCACGCATGAATTTGCTTTGGTGAACCCCGTTATAACCCAATACTCCAAGAAAGAAGCAGCGCTCGCTGCTGGCGAAGGATGCCTATCTATCCGAGAAGAGCACGAAGGCTATGTCTATCGTCCTCACCGCATTACCGTAAAGGCATATGACCTTCTACAGGATAAACAGATTGAAATCAAGGCCAGCGGCTACCTTGCTATTGTCCTTCAACATGAGATCGATCATTTGAAAGGCATTCTTTTCTATGATCACATCAACACACAAAACAGATGGCACGAAAAAGCGAAAGCCATCATTATATAAAACATATAATAGAAAGAAGAAAATATGTCAAATTTACTTACCAATACCAAGAAACAAAACCTCAAGAATGTGTTACCCACCGGGATTGAAGCCCAGTCTGGAGACACACTTATTTATGCCTTAGGGGGACTCAACGAAGTCGGTAAGAACATGTACTGCTTCGAACATGATGATGAAATCATTGTCGTCGATGCCGGGGTCATGTTCCCGGGAGAAAACCTCTTAGGAGTCGACTACGTCATTCCTGATTACACTTACCTTGTCCGCAACGCTAAGAAGTTCAAAGCACTAGTTATCACCCACGGACACGAAGACCACATTGGCGGTATCCCTTTTCTCTTACAGCTGGTTAAGCCTGAGAAGATTTACGCTCCTCAGTTTGCTAAGAGCTTGATTGAAAGAAAATTCAAGGAACACCGTATTGTTAATACCAAGATTGAACTCATTGACCATGATTCGAAGATTCAAACGAAACACTTCGTCATTGGTTTCTTTAATACCATCCACTCGATTCCCGATTCACTCGGCGTGTTAATCAACACTGTCAATGGAAGAATTGTAGAGACCGGGGACTTCAAGTTCGACTTAACACCCGTAGGAACCAATTCAGACTATCAAAAAATCGCCTTCATGGGCAGCTCAGGCATTGATCTACTGATGTCCGATTCGACTAACTCCTCAGTTGAGGGCTTCTCTATCTCTGAGAAACAAGTGGCCCAATCACTTATGGAAATCTTTACCCGTAACAACTCAACAAGAATTATCGTAGCGACCTTCGCCTCCAACGTTTATCGTGTTAAACAGATTATCGAGGCAGCCATTAAGAATGATCGTAAGATTGCTATCTTTGGTCGTTCTATGGAGAGAATGGTAGAAATCGCTCTTAAACATAACTACTTTGATTTCAACAGCTCGTCCTTTATTAAGGCCAACCAATTGATCCATACTCCGGCAGCCGAGACTTGCATTATCTGTACGGGATCCCAAGGTGAGGCCCTAGCCGCATTGAGCCGGATTGCCAATGGCACCCATCGTCAGGTTAAAGTACACCCTGGCGATACGGTCATTTTCTCTTCTAACCCAATTCCTGGTAATACTGAGAAAGTATCGGGAGTCGTTAACAAGCT
>JAAZEC010000186.1 GCA_012512495.1 Erysipelothrix sp. | reverse complement strand
TCCATCAGACATAATTCACTCTCCTATTTAATAGTGCTATTTTATCATATCAAGCCCCTTTGTCAAAATTGAATGAAATTTAAATAAACTTATCATAAAACGATAAACACTTAATGTTACATGAAAAGTTTCATTTTTTCTCACAATGTAATTGTTGCTAGTGAGCAAAACACTTGATACAATAGACTCATCACAGAAGAAATGAGGACCTACACATGACACAAAACACCAGTGAGAAACTTAATCAAGAACAACCAACGACCCCCTCTTTAAACGAGAATAAGCAACTTCAGATTGTTAAACGTGACGGGAAACTAGCCAAGTATCAGCCCGAAAAGATCGCTCTTGCGATCAAGAAGGCCTTCGATGCGGTGAACAATCCCGACTATCAAACCAGTGAAATCCACCGTGTCTACTTGACGGTGACTCAAAGCATCGAAAAAAACAGCCGAATCGAAATCGAAGATATCCAGGATACAATCGAAAAGACTCTGTTAGACTTCAACTTCAAGGATGTCTACGACGCTTTCTCGTCCTACCGTGACCATCGTGCCAGTAGTCGCGAACACTTCATGTCCAAACAACACAAGTTCCTCAAATCCGTCGAACAACTCTCAATCAAAGACTCGGGAGACGTTGATGAGAAGAGAGAAAACGCCAATATCAATGGCGATGGTGCCATGGGCATGATGTTACAATACGGCTCCACCATCTCCAAACAATTCTCTAAATCCTATCTCATTTCTAAAGAATATGTCGATGCCCATGAAGAAGGCACCATTCACATTCATGACATGGACTTCATCCCCATGGGAACCACCACCTGTTGCCAGATTGATCTGGAAGCCCTCTTTGAGAACGGCTTCTCGACCGGACATGGACACCTCAGGGAACCCAAGGACATTGCCTCCTATAGTGCCCTGGCAGCCATTGCCATTCAATCCAACCAAAACGATCAACACGGTGGCCAGTCTATCCCTGCCTTTGACTATGCCCTAGCCAAAGGGGTTGTCTGTACCTTTAGAAAACAATTGAAACAACTCGTCGCCGACTACTACGATCTTCACGACGATCAAAAAGACTATCAACCAATCATTGCTGTCATTAACCAAATTGATTCACTCGATCAAGACTTTAACGCCTTCACAGCTATCCTCAATGACGATGAACTCTCAAACAAACTCGTTAAGAAGGCCTTCGCGAAGACTGATCGCTTAACCTACCAAGCCATGGAAGCCTTTATTCACAACCTCAATACCATGCATTCGAGGGCAGGGGCTCAAGTTCCCTTCTCCTCCATCAACTTTGGTACGGATACCTCTCAAGCAGGTCGCCTCGTCACCAAGAACTACCTACTGGCCCTTGAATCCGGACTCGGCAAGAACGAAACACCTATCTTCCCTATTTCCATCTTCAAGGTCAAAGAGGGCGTCAACTACTTCGAAAGTGATCCCAACTACGATTTATTCCTACTCTCCTGTGAAGTTTCCGCGAAGAGAATGTTCCCTAACTTCTCCTTCCTGGATGCCCCCTTCAACAAGCAACACTACAAGGAAGGCAACTACCACACCGAAACAACCTACATGGGCTGTCGTACCCGCGTCATGGCCGATGTGACCGATCCCGACAATGAAATCGTCACCGGACGTGGCAACCTATCCTTCACTTCAATCAATCTACCTCGCCTTGGCATCAAGCACGGACTACTCTCTGGTAATAAACAAGCGGACTGGGCTGGCTTCTATGAAGAGCTAAAAGCACTGGTAGAACTGACCAAGAATCAACTGTTGGAACGCCTAGAGATCCAAAAGAACAAGCGGGTCCTCAACTTCCCGTTCCTGATGGGACAAGGCGTCTGGAAGAACAGTAAGACATTGAAACCTACCGATACCTTAGGTGATATCCTGAATACAGGAACCTTGACCATTGGCTTCATTGGGCTTGCGGAATGTCTAGTAGCCATGATTGGCGAACACCATGGTCAAAGCGACTTTGCTCAAAAGAAGGGACTAGAAATCGTCTCCTTCATCCGTAATATGACCGATGAGTATTCCAAGGAATA
>JAAZEC010000185.1 GCA_012512495.1 Erysipelothrix sp. | reverse complement strand
ACCATGGATATCAACTTTGGATACTGTCGTTGTGGTCTGGTTGTTGTTGAGGTTGAGACTTAGCACCCTGACTTCTTCGATTTCGATGAACTCAGTGTCCCGGTTGATTTCAAAATAAACGTCATCACCTAAAACATATCCCGGAGCAGCTTTAACTTCTCTTAATCGATAGGTGCCATAGGGCAAGGACTCTTGACTTAGTGCCTGTCCAAGCTCATCGGTCGTTAGAGTAAACATGACTTCTTCCTGATCGTTCAAGACCTCGAAGACCACCCCTGGCAAGACCTTTGTCTCATCCTCATGATCACTCTTGATAAGTTGTAGCTTCATGAGGACAGGATCGTTAGTGATTACTACTTCTTCTGTTTTGCCATTTTCTTTGATGGCTACGACATACTCATTCTCATTAAGGTAATATTCTACAGGTGAATCCTCTTCTACAATCACGTACTCCCCATAGGGCAGTGATGAAGAAATGGCGAACCCTTCACTATCACTGACGATGGTCTCTATCGGTTCTCTTTCGGGCAAGGATAAGACATTGAACACGACGCCTTCAACAGGTAGTGAGGTGACACCATCCGTCTTAACGACCCGTATTCGACCCTCGATGAGCTTATTGCTGAGAGAGAACGATTGCGTGACTAGCGGTGTCAGTTGATCCTTGTACTTCAGCTCAACCTCGTAGACTGTGTCATCGAGCACATAGCCTGGTGAGGCAGTAACTTCTTTGAGTGTATACTTCCCAAGTGGCAGAAGCGATGATTGAGCACGTCCATCCGAATTAGTCTTTATTGTTTCTACTAGGACATTGTTACTGTTTCTGATTTCGAAGACAGTGTTCTCTAGAAGACCCTCATTGCTGGATTTAGTCACCACAATCTGACCCTGAGCCGCTTTGTTTGTATGCGAAAAGGAAGCTGTCTGACCTGCAGTGATTTCAATTCTTTTTATTGTACTATCTAGTAGGAGTGGACTTGGTACCTGTTTCTCTTGAACATAATAGCTACCAAAGACAATATTACTAACGGTTACTTTACCATTTGTTCCTGTCGTATAGGTACCAATGGGTTGGCTCATGTCACTATTCTTGGACAAAGTAAAGACTGTGTTGGGGATTGGTTGACCTACTTCATTGAGCTTTACTATCTCCAAATTACCCTTATCGTTGATCGTGACATTCACTGTATAGATCACAGGATTGGGGTTACCTTTCGCGATAACATTCTGACTATCTGTGCTCGCATACAGTATCGGGCTCACCGATGCGTTCCCTGTAATATCAGAATACTTCTTTAACGTGATTTTGCTCGTTAGGGGAGAACTCGTTAGCGCTTTGACTGATAATGAATTTCCGTTGATAGAAGTCTCTAGGCCACCTTTGTCGGTAATGGCCGAATTCGCTAAGACACCGTTGTTATCGGTTATTTTGAGTGTCTCCCCGACATTTAAACTGATGGTGCTCCCTGCGAAGCTAGCCGTAATAGAATGTTTGGAAACCTTTGCCATAAGGGCATCTCTTTTGGCCTCGTATTGTGGTACTCCGAGATTCTTGAAGCTAGTGACTGTTAAATCACTGCGGATGCTGGCAATATACTCCCACAGCGTCAGCTGCGTTAAGGTATAGTTCTCAGCAGTAGGGTTACTGTCGTAACCATGGTAGATGATTCTCGAGAAAGTCTCCCTATCAGCATGGCTAAATGATGATTCGGTATAGGAACTCTCGGGCTTAAGCTGGATTTCTGGTTCAATACAGAAGGCAATCTCACCGTTGACTTTGATGTAGTCCCAGTTGTGTCCCGCTCCCCACCACAACGCATAGCCTTGACTGTTCTCACTTCTGGCGGTTCCTGTGGCAATTACTCCCGTCTTTTCGAAAGTAATGTTGATCGTTTGGGCTTGTGCTGGCGTTAATAACATCACCATCATCAACGTGATCGCTATCGCAATCAACCCCTGTTTCAATTTTCGTTTCATATCTCTCATATCTCCTTCACTGTTAGCTGTTGACAGTCTAGAATATGAGTTCATCTGCTTTCTTCCTCTTGAAAAGAAAAAAATGTTAGTGCATTACCTCACTAAACATTCTCTTATTCATGAGACACTTATTAAACGCCACCTCATCAGCAACGCACTTATCTCAGTTACTCATTCACATTAATTTCAGGAAGGTTAAGCACAACTCCAAACTTCCTAGCTCTTTCTTTCTCTTGATACACAGAATATTTAAGCATAGAGGCTAAGTCGCTGGTATTTCGGTTAGTTAGTGCATTGATATATTCCAATTTTTCTTGTTTCAATATCACAAAAGGTGGAAACCCTCTTTCGAGCAAGCTGTAGTTCATCAACAGCCTTCCCATACGACCGTTTCCGTCGATAAATGGATGTATT
>JAAZEC010000184.1 GCA_012512495.1 Erysipelothrix sp. | reverse complement strand
GATGAGTCATGTTAAGCGACCAAAGACCAAGCGTGGGCGTCAGACGTTTCAGGCTCTGCTGAATGCTGCTGAACATCAGTTTTATGTCCTTGGCTATCATGGAGCGACCATTAAAGATATTACCAGTGATGCTGGGGTCGGATTAGGGACGTTCTATATCTACTTTAATGATAAAAAGAGTTGTTACCAATATTTGCTTTTACAGTACTCTCATTATATTCGGTCTCAAATTGCTCAAAAGATTGAACAAGCGAAAGATCGTCGAGAAGCTGAACGCCTTGGATTATTGGAGTTTTTAGAGATTGTTAGGGATAATGCATCGATCTATCATATTATTTGGGAATCTTTGTATATTGATAAAGACCTTTTTATAGAATACTACACGACTTTTGCTCAGTACTATATGCGAGCGATTGAAGCAAATATTAATACGAAGGGCGGTTATAAGGATGTCGATCCTGAGGTGTTGGCATATACCTTAATGGGGATTGCTAACTTCATCGGGCTACGATATACCATGTTTGATAAATCGACTGATTTAGAGAAGATAGCATCTCAAGTGATTGAGATGTTGGATAAAGGAATTTTTAATTAGAAGGGAAATTTTATGAGTAAAGTCTATATCGTTGGGGCGAAGCGGACCCCGATAGGCTCTTTTCTTGGAGCACTTAAAGATGTTCCTGCACCACAGTTAGGGACCACAGCAATCAGAGGTGCCTTAGAACAGGCCTAGGTTGATCCAAAACTGGTGGATGAGGTCATTATGGGTAATGTCTTATCGACGGGTTTGAAGCAGGGTCCTGGTCGTCAAACCCAACTTAAGTCGGGTATCCCACAGGAAAGAGTGGGCTATTCCGTGAATATGCTTTGTGGCTCAGGGATGAAGTCTGTCTTATTGGGGTATCAAAGTATTAAGTCTGAAATGAATGATATTGTTGTCAGTGGTGGGATGGAGTCGATGTCTCAAGCGCCATATTTTATGAATCCTTCCATTCGTTGGGGAACCAAGATGGGAGATCAAAAATTAATTGATAGCATTTTAGTGGATGGTTTGGTGGATGCCTTTGATGATATTCATATGGGGATTACGGCTGAGAATATTGCGGATAAACATACCATTACTAGACAACAACAGGATGAGTTTGCTTTGAACTCTCAAACAAAAGCGAATAAGGCGGTTAAAGAGGGTTTGTTTAAGGATGAGATTGTGCCTGTAACGATTGAAACTCGTAAGGGTGAGGTTGTTGTGGACACCGATGAGTATCCTCGTGAGACGGATTTAGAGAAGTTGTCTAAATTAAGAGCGGCTTTTAAGAAAGAAGGGTCAGTTACGGCTGGTAATGCTTCGGGTATTAATGATGGAGCTTCAGCGGTTGTGTTAGCGTCACAGAAATCAATTGATGAGCATCAATTAAAACCTTTAGTGGAGATTGTTGGTGTTGGTCAGGGAGGAGTTTCTCCTGAGGTGATGGGTTTAGGTCCGGTTCCTGCGATTGAGAAGGCGTTACTACATGCGAATCTTAAATTAGAGGACATGGATATTATTGAGTTAAATGAGGCGTTTGCGGCTCAGTCACTGGGTGTGATTCGTGAGTTATCAATTTCTCATAAGATGGATGAACAAGCAATTTTAGATAGAACAAATTTACATGGT
>JAAZEC010000183.1 GCA_012512495.1 Erysipelothrix sp. | reverse complement strand
GTTGATGTGGTGTCTCAGGGTTCCACACGTCGTGGTCATTATGCTCCATATTTACCGATTGATCACGAGGATATTGATGAGTTCTTAGAAATTGGTACCGAGGGTAATCCGATTCAGGAGCTGACTCATGGTGTGACGGTCAGTGATGCTTGGATGAAGGAAATGATTGCTGGTGATACGAAGAAGCGTAAAACCTGGGCTAAACTGCTTCAGAGCCGCGTTGAGATGGGCTATCCTTATATCATCTTCACGGATACGATTAACGATAACACCGTTGATGTCTATAAGGACAAGAACATGAGAATCACTCATAGTAACTTGTGTTCCGAGATCGCCTTACCGGATAATGATGAATGGTCGTTTGTTTGTGACCTTTCTTCCATGAACCTCCTTTACTACGATGATTGGAAGGACACAGACGCGGTTGAGACGATGGTTTACTTCCTTGATGCGGTCATGACTGATTTTATTGCTAAACTTGAGAACCTTCGTGACTCCTCTGTCTATGCAGATCGTCAATCGTTTGCGTTCATGGAGAGGGCTTATAACTTCGCGGTTGCGAATAGAGCGATTGGTTTGGGCGTCTTAGGTTGGCATTCATTGCTACAATCGAAAATGATTCCCCTTGAAAGCATGGATGCTAAGAAGTTGAATGTTCAAATCTTCAAATTAATCCAGAAAAAGAGCTATGCTGCTTCGGAGGAACTAGCGAAACGCTTTGGTGAACCAGAAGTCTTGAAGGGCTATGGACGTCGTAATACCACTTTGAATGCGGTGGCACCGACAACGTCTTCGGCGTTTATTCTTGGACAAGTTTCACAAAGTATTGAACCTATTTGGTCGAATTGCTATGTCAAGGATGTTGCGAAGATGAAGGTCACGATTAAGAACCCGATGCTGACTAAGATACTCGAAGAGAAGGGGAAGAACACTCGTGAAGTTTGGAATGATATCCGCGATCATGATGGTTCTGTGGCACATCTCGATTTCCTGAGTGACTTGGAGAAAGAAGTGTTTAAGACTTTCCCTGAGCTCAACCAATATGACATCATCGATCAGGCGGCTGATAGGCAACAGTTTATCGATCAGAGCCAGTCTCTTAATATCATGATTAATCCCGATATGTCGGCGAAGGACATCAATGGTTTGTATGTCTTTGCTTGGGAGAACAAAATTAAGTCACTGTATTATCAACATAGCACGAATGCGGCACAGAAGTTCAGCCAGTCTAAACTTTGTGGCGTTGCTTGTGAAGCTTAACATTCACTTTAAACTCTCATCTCAAAAGGTGAGAGTTTTTTATTCAAACAACAAAAAAAGCATCAACATTATCATCGATGCTTTACTTCGCATAATGTATATTATGCGTAAAATGGGTTTGATTTATGGTATGTTTTACTTGTTGTTGAGGTTATCGACGAAAGCATCAATCAGTAGCGGTAGATAGTTCGGTAAATCAACCGGTCTTTGAGCTGAGACAATGTGTCCATCTCTGATGGCTGAAGTATCATGCCAGATAGCTCCGCTATTCATCATATCATGCTTGATCCCTGGTGTACTGGTGACGTTAACACCATCCAGGATACCCGCTGAGATAAGAACCCAGCCAGCATGGCAGATTTGACCAATCGGTTTCTTCTCACCATCAAACCAGCGAATCATTTCAAGCACTTCATCATAACGGCGTAACTTGTCTGGAGACCAACCCCCTGGGACAATGATTCCATCATATTGCTTATAATCAATCTCAGCAAATGAATAGTCGGTCACAACGGGAACACCGTATTTTCCTTTGAAGCTATCGTGGGCTTTCTCGCCTACAATGTCGACATGGGCCCCTGCTTCACGCAAACGATAAATCGGATACCATAATTCTAAATCTTCAAAATCAGGACTTGCTAGTGCAATAACTTTGACGTTTTCTAGTGGTTTAGTCATACTTTTCTCCTATTCTAATTCATCTAAAAACGAGGATCCATGAGTAGTCATGGTGGTCTTAAAGATATCAGTGATGGTAGCACCTAAATCGGCAAAAGTTAGGCGTTTCGCTAACTCGTTGTTCCCCTTCAATGAAGGAGAATAGACTAATAGAGGCACTTCTTCGCGAGTATGGTCGGTTCCAGTAAAGGTTGGATCATTCCCGTGGTCGGCCGTTAGTACCAATAAATCGGTGTCCTTCAATAGTGGCAATAGATTTGCTAGGTTGCGATCGAACAACTCCAACTCTTGAGCATAGCCCTGAGGGTTGCGTCGATGACCCCAGTTAGCATCAAAATCAACGAGGTTAACAAACATGAGGCCTTTGAAGTCTTTGGCCATCAATTCAATCGTCTGTTGCATGCCATGATCGGAAGTCTTGGACTTATGATACTCCGTAATACCTTCACCATCAAAAATATCGACAATCTTGCCTACGGATATTACATCATACTTAGCTTCTTTAAGGAAGTCTAATGCTGTTTTACCAATTGGTTTCAAGGCGTAATCATGACGATTGGACGTTCTCTTAAACGCTCCAGAATGAGCTCCAACAAACGGTCTAGCAATGACCCTTCCGACCTTCCATTCCGGTTTCATCGTCAATTCACGAGCAATCTCACAGCAGCGATAGAGCTCCTCTAAGCCGAAGGTTTCTTCATGAGCCGCAATCTGTAGCACGGAGTCAGCCGAAGTGTAGACAATCATCGCTCCTGTAGCCATATGTTCTTCTCCAAGTTCATCAAGGATTTCGGTACCTGAAGCTGACTTATTACCGATAATAGGATGTCCAGTGCGAGCGGTTAATTCATCAAGGAGTTCTTTTGGAAAGCCAGTCTCGGTAAAAGTAATGAATCTTTCCTGAATATGAAGACCCATCATTTCCCAGTGGCCTGTCATCGTGTCTTTACCGACGGAAGCTTCTTCCATGCGTCCAAAATTAGCCAAAGGAGTGGTTACTGGTTCAACCCCTTCAATCTCGTGAATATTGCCAAGTCCTAGTGACTTCATGACAGGCATATTCAAGCCGCCAACAGCCTTACCAATATGTCCTAAGGTGTCTGAACCGACATCGCCAAACTCCGCAGCATCATGGGCCTCCCCTGCTCCTACTGAGTCGAGAACGACGACGATAACTCTTTCAAAATTTTTCATTTTTCTTCTCCTTCTCCTTCTTCTTTATGTTTAATGTATTGACCGGGATGGAAGTTGTTATACTCTTTCTTTTTAGCTTGAGAATCAATATGGGTATAGATCTGTGTTGTCGACACATCACTATGGCCCAACAGTTCCTGAATGACCCTCAGGTCAGCGCCATGATTAATCAGTTCACTGGCAAATGAATGCCTCAAGATGTGAGGACTGACATTCTTCGCTAAACCAGCCTGTTGAGACCTTCTCTTTAACATGTTGTACAGGTAGTGCCTGGACAATGGTTGTGTCTTGCGATTGATGAATAAATAGCTACTGCTCTTAGTGAGCCAGATACTTCTAGCATTCGTGAAGTAATCATTCAGTGCCTGGATGGATGCTCTTGATAGTGGCACCACCCTAGTCTTCTGCCCTTTACCCAAAACCCGCAGCATTCTCTCTTTTGGAAAATAGTGGTCCTCTTTAAGCTCGATGCATTCGGTAGCCCGTAGTCCCGAACCATAAAGAATCTCGATGAGGGCTCGATCCAGATAGTCTTCAGGTTTCTCTAAGTTAAACGAGATTAAGCTTTCGAATTCACTTAGCGTAATGTACTTAGGAAGACGATGGGAACTACTTTTTACTTTAAGGAACTGGGTTGGATCAGCTGAGACGACTCGGTTCACTTTCAGAAACAAATAGAACCGTCTAAGTGACGAGGCCATCCGGGCGATGGATGAACTGTTCTTTTCATTGTCTCTAAGGAACTGGCTGAGTTGGACATGGGTTACGTTATCAAATGTCAGGTTTTGTTGTTCTAAGTAATCCTTATATTGAATCAAATCTCGTTGATATGCATCAACTGTATTCGTTGATAATTGCTCAATATATTTTAGAAAGTTGATAAAATCATGAATTTGAGTTTCCATTGACTGAATCATCTCCCATTTTCGTAGCTCGTTTCAGAAGATTTTTACCCAAGAGACGATTGGCCGTACTGATAATATCGTCGACTTGATTGATCTTATTCACCGTGAACAGATCATAAATCTCATCGTATTCTTGCTCTTTAAGATTCATGAGCGAGATAGAAATGAACTTGATTGGCTCTTGTTCATCGACCCTATCAAACAGTAACATCGCCTGTTGATACAACTCATCATTGGTGGCATAACCATCCTCATTACGAACGGATTTAGTTAAGTTACTACCATCCTCAAGCTTCATGGACAAGGTCAGCGTTTTACCACTGACACGGTTCTTTTGACACTTTTCAGCAATATCATCGACCAGTGTTTTGATCAGAGTCGATACTTCATCGTACTCCATAATGGATTCAAAGAGTGACTGGCTAGCTGAGATGGACTTGATATCGTGATCCACGATGACTTCTTCATTGTCTTCACCTAGAGCCCTCTGTTGGGTCGTATAGGCCTGATTCCCCAAAAGAGGAACTAGGTCCATGATGTCCGCGTTGGCCAACTGACCAATGGTAAGGATGTTAGCTTTGCGCAAGCGCTCAGCGGTTTTCTTACCCACATAAATCATCTCACCAACAGGTAATGGCCACAATTTCTGTTCAATCTCTCGTTTTCTCAAGATGGTGATTCCCATCGGTTTCTTCATATCAGAGGCCATCTTAGCAAGAAACTTGTTAGGAGCTAAACCGATTGAACACTGGAGCCCCAAGGTCTTGTAAATATTTTGTTGTATCTCAACCACTAAATTCAGTGGTTTCTGGTACTTCATGATTTGTGTAGAAACATCCAGGTAACACTCATCGATGGAAGCTTTTTCTACTAAGGGTGTGTAGCTTTTAAGGATTTTGACAAACTTCTCAGAAAGGTCATGGAACCACTCGAAATCGACACCGACAACTTCTAGCTCAGGGCATTTCTGCCTGGCAATTGCCAAGGGCATCGCTGATCTGACGCCAAATTGACGGGCTTCATAAGAGGCTGTCGTGACGACTGAACCCCTTGAGTTGGAACAAACCGCAATCGGCTTACCGATTAAATCGGGATATTTGATTTGCATCGCAGAAGCAAAAAAAGCATTGAGATCAACATGAAGAATAACTCTAGCCACTTTGCTTCGCCTCCCTTGCCTGATGTAACAGATCCTGAGCTGCTTGTAAGGAGGAACCGCTCGTATTGGTGAAAGCCATCTGAGCCAGTTCTTCTATGCGCTCTTGATCATTGAGCTCATTAATACTTACTAGGGTCTTGGTATCATCGCTGGTTTTTCTAACGACATAATGAGCATCTCCGCAGGATGCGACGGCTGGTAAGTGTGTGACCGTCAGAACACGACATTCCTTCGATAGCTCACTCATCTTGAGGCCCACCTGAAGTGCGACAGGAC
Source organism: Erysipelothrix sp. (assembly GCA_012512495.1). Taxonomy (GTDB): domain Bacteria; phylum Bacillota_I; class Bacilli_A; order Erysipelotrichales; family Erysipelotrichaceae; genus JAAZEC01. Next base: position 7,420 of record JAAZEC010000183.1, on the reverse strand, counting down.
CAGATATACCTGAATCGATCTCATCAAAGACAACGAGCTCGATTTGTTGTAAACGATTAAAAATCACCTTCATACCCAACATGAAGCGTGAGAGTTCACCACCGGAAGCCACTTTTGCTAGGGGCTGTAATGCTTGTCCCTTGTTGACGGAGATCAGGAAACGACAGTCTTCCAGTCCTTTCGATGATTCCTTCTGATAGAACTCTACTTCAAATTGAGCGTTTGGTAAGCTCAAATCATGTAATTGCTTTTCAATGGCAGATTTCAAATCAATTGCGGCCTTATGTCTGACATCACTTAACTCTTTCGCAACTGTTTCAAATTCTGTCTGTGCTTGTTTAATCCGTTGATCAAATTCTTCGAGCACAAACCGTTGGTTCTCGCTATCTTCTAACTGTTTTTCAGCCTTCGCCATAAACTGTATCAAGCCCTCAATATCGAGCTGGAATTTTCTCTTAAGTTTATTGTATTCGAAGTTACGCTCTTGAAGACGCTCAAATAAATAAGGGTCAAACACATCCTTATCGATGAGCTTCGTGAGCGTTAATGAGGCTTCATCGAGCTGATAATAGGACGATTCCATCATCTCAATGATTTCCAGTAGCTCCTTATCGCTGGTTTTGACCAGTTTCAAGGATTCAATCGCCTGATAAAAGGAGGTAGTATCAATCTCATTTAAGAGTTTTTTGGCACTGGTGAAATGGCTGTGGTTCTGTTCAAAGTTGCTCATTTCACTTAACTGTTCTGTGATGTCCGCTTCTTCCTCGACTTTAGGATCGACCTTCTTTATTTCCGCGAGCTGAAACGTCAAAAACTCCTTCTGAGTCTCAGAAAGAACCGATTGTTCGAAGGCTTTCTTTTCATTCATGATCTGGTGGATTGCCTGATAGGAAGAAGCGACTTCCTTCAGTAAATCAGTTTGTTGGTGGAAGCGATCCAAAAGGTTAAGATGGAGCTTCTCGTCCCTCAGGTAGGCAGTATCGAACTGAGAATGAATGTCTATCTCATCGCGCAGGATATCACGAACGATAGCCAGGTTGACGTTTTGACGATTGATTTTGTAAGTTGAGCGCCCTTCCTGGTTGATGGTCCTGCTGAAGACACAGTCCTCCTGTGGATCGAAGTCATAGCTGATGGCACTCTCATAGGCATGGCTACCCTTTTTGAACGCAAAGACACCCTCTATTTTCGCTTCATCGCTTTTCTTACCAACGATATCACTGTTTAGTCTCGATCCGCACAGCAAATTAAGCGCGTTAATAAAGATGGATTTCCCAGCACCCGTTTCACCTGTAAAAACACTCATAGCTTCATTGAACTGAAGTTCCAAGTGTTCAATCAGAATGTAGTTTTCAATCACCAGTGAGTTTAAGATAAAATTTCCCCCTTAAGAGTTTTCTAATATCCAATGCACTACCGAATTGGTATCAATCGCTAACTCCTTACGTTGTTGTATAATTGAGCCCTGTTGTATGTACTCATCTTTAATGCCCTTCACAAAGAGCGGAGAAGCATTGTGACACTGGTTTTTGACAGCCAGGATACTCTCTGAGAGCCCACCAATCAACAGGTCTGTCTCATAGATGAACAGCGGAACCCCTTGATCAAAGACGGTCTCTAGTGTTTTATTATCCAAGGGCTTAATGAAGCGCATATTGACAATCCACCAAGGGTAATTGTTCTCACGAGCTTTGGTTTCCATGGTCACCACTTCTTTACCATAAGTCAGAATAATCGCCGAGGGTTGATCGACCAGCTTGATGATTTCCCAAGAGCCGATTTCCAATGGTGAAAACTCTTTGACTGGTAAGTAGGCTTCGTTACCTCTGGTATACCTCAGGGCAAAGGGTTGGTCTTGTTGGAAGGCTGTGTACAATAGATTTTGGGTCTCCTGTGAATCCTTGCCCTCAGCAATCACTAGATTAGGAAGCGGTTTTAGGAGTCCGATATCAAAGATACCCTGATGGGTCTCGCCATCTTCCCCTACTAGACCAGCACGATCGACTCCAATGACGACGGGTAATGACATACGGGCGATGTCATGATTGATCTGGTCGTATGCCCGTTGTAGGTACGTGGATTGAATGGCTAGGAATGGTCTCTTTCCCGCGAGGGCTAGCCCGGCACTTAAAGTAGTTGCGTGGTCTTCGGTCAGACCGGTATCGAAAGAGCGCTCTGGGAAGGCCTTAAAGAAGCCCTCGAGCTTGAGCTGTTCCAGACGACCTGGTGCTACTGCCACAATACTGGGATCTACACTCGCGATTCTCTTAAGAGTCGTTGAGACAATCTCGGCATTGCTCATGTGTCCTGCAGGGAGCGTTACTTTCGCTTCTCCGGTCTCCAGGTCGAACTGAGCTGCTTGCCAGTGGTTCGAACGACTCTTTTCAACCGGTGTATAACCCTTACCCTTCGTGGTCTTCAAATGAACGACAATCGATTCCTTGGATTTCTTGGCATACTCCAGGACCTTCACTAGGCCGGCAATGTTATGGCCATCAAAAGGTCCGATGTAGCTTAGGCCGAAATCACTGAAATAGGACTCGTTGCCAACGTTCTTTTTGACTAAGTTGCTGAGCGCATCGACCGTTGAGGTGATAGGCTTCGTGATGAGTCCTCCCATGTCCAAGACGTTCTTCACATCGGACTTTAGGGAGTTATAGGATTTCGAAATTCTTAATTTACTGATGTTCTTCGTGACCTTACCAGCAGGACGGGTGCTGGAGGTATTGTTATCATTGATGATAACAATGACAGGGTGCTTGTTCTCACCGATTTGATTCAGTGCTTCATAGCTCATGCCACTGGCTAGGCCGCCATCGCCCACCACCGCAATGATATGGTGACGCTCTTTATTGAGATCACGGGCAATCGCCATTCCAAGCGCTGCCGATAGGGCTGTTCCAGAATGACCGGCTTCGTAGGCGTCATGAACGCTTTCATTGCGCTTCTGATAACCAGAAAGACCACCGGCCTGCCTCAAGGTTTTGAAGTCATTAATCCGGCCTGTTAGTATTTTGTGTGTGTATGATTGATGTCCACCATCAAAAATAATTTTATCTTTTGGAGAATCGAACACCTTATGTAATATGACAGTTAGCTCGACTGTTCCTAAATTGCTGGCTAAATCACCACCTGTTACTGAGACAGAGTCAATTAGGAACTGGCGAATTTCATCACTTAACTGCCTTAATTGCAAATTACTGTAAGTGGTCAAGAAAGTTGGGTCTTTAATCTTAGATAAATCCATAGTGTCTCCTAGCTTTTACGGCTCATTAAGTACTCAATCATTTCGTAGACTTCCCTATTTGCGAGTTTAAGATCTACTAGATGTTGACGAATTTCCCCATATGTACTAGCTACAAATTCCCTGGCCTCTTCAAGGCTCATGAAGGTTAGTGCTGTGACTTTATTCTTCGCAGCATCCGATCCAACAGATTTTCCAAGCTCTTCCTGAGTCTTTGTTACATCAAAGATATCATCCTGAACCTGGAAGGCACGACCGCATTTATAACCGATGTTCGCAAGATGCTCTCTATCTTGTTGACGGTCAATTAAGATGGCTGCTGATTCAAGTGCAGTCGCAAGGAGCGCACCCGTTTTCAAATCATACATTTTCAGCAATTCACTCAGTGAATCAACTGGTTCGTCTATGAACTTCAGATCCAAACTTTGCCCTAGGATCATGCCATTGAGGCCGGCCCTTTGAGCAAACAATGAAACTAAATCCACTTTGACTTGTGGTTGATAATTAGATGTCGCGATGACTTCAAAAGCTGAAGTCAGCATCGCATCACCTGCCAATAGAGCTGTTGCTTCCCCAAAAACAACATGATTGGAAGGTTTTCCTCGACGGAAATCATCATCGTCCATGCAAGGCAAATCATCATGAACCAGTGAATAGGTCTGAATTAATTCAAGAGCCATCGCCACATCGAGTCCCAATGCGGGATCGGCGCCATAGTCTCTTAAAAGCGATAACAAAAGCAGTGGTCGGACACGCTTACCATTTCCTAACAAGGAGTATTCGACGGCCTCTTTGGTTTTAGAATCTTCGTATAGAGCTAAAAACTCATTAAGTTGCTCTTCAATCTGTGCTCTCATGATTCAAATCCTCCTTTACTTGATATTCATCGGTAATGGATTCAATTTTTTCCTCAAATTCTTTCAATTGCTTATTGCACTGCGAAGACAGTCTTAATCCTTCTTCAAAGAGAGAAATGGAGTCTTCCAGACTCAAATCCGAATTGTCTAATTGATTAACGACTTCTTGAAGCCTTGACATGGCTTCATCAAAGCTTAGTTGCTTTTCACTCATTGTCTTCCTCCGCTTTTCGTACTAATACTTTACCATCATGGTATTGCAAGGTGATTAATTTATCTGAATCGATTTCAAACTTGGAATGAATCAGTTGCTCTTCTTGAAATGAGAGCAAGTAACCCTTTGACATAATGGACAAAGGGGACAACATATTTAATTTCTCTAACACCAGCGCAAATCCGTGCTTCTCACTCTGTAATCGCTTCTGAAGCGAACTGTTCAGTGAATTGTCTATCTGTGCCAGCTTCTGATACTGTAAGGTTGTAAACATTTGACTCTTTGAGACCAACGTGTGATTCAATTGCTTCACTTCACTGATTTTCTTCTCAATGCGCGAAGTATACTGACGAAGTGAATTAACTTGCTGGTTCAATATCAACTGTCGTTGGGCGATAAACTGCTTGGGCCTTCTCAGATAAGCTGAGTTGGCTAAGTAGTTCAGTTGGTGACTCATTTGAGAAAGCCGGTGTTTCATCAGTTGAGTTAGGTGGCTCTCATAGGTGTCAAGGATCTGATACACTTCATACTGATCGGGTGTCGCCAGCTGTGCCGCTGCCGTAGGTGTTAAACCTCTTTGATCGACAACATAGTCCACCAGCGTGACATCGATTTCGTGCCCTACCCCACTGACAATGGGTGTCTGGGACTTGAAGATTTCGTGGACCAAGCCTTCATCGTTGAAGGCCCATAGGTCTTCCAGGCTGCCACCCCCTCTAGCTAGTATAATAACATCATGTGCTGCTTTATCTGCTTGTTGGAGCCTCATGATTAGCTGAGACGGCGCCGTATTGCCTTGGACCAGGGATGGATACACGGTGATTCTTGCGATTGGCCACCGTGTTTTGAGAGTTTGCTGGATATCGGCTAAGGCCGCTGAGTTTGCCCCAGCAATGACCCCTATCGATAGTGGATACTTCGGTAAAAGTTTCTTGTGACTTTGATCGAAATAACCTTGCTTATGGAGCTTGTCTCTCAATTCGAGATAGCGGGCATGTAGATCACCTAAACCCGCGGGCTTCATATCACTCAGAATAAACTGGAGCTGTCCGGTATTGACATAGACAGAGACATTACCTGAAGCCATAATTTTATCGCCATCTTTGGGCTTGAAACTCACACGCGCATTGGCGCGAGAGAACATGACACAGTTGATCTTGGCCGTATCATCTTTCAAAGAGAAGTACCAATGGCCACTGCGATACTGGGTCAAATTAGAGATTTCACCTTGAACACTAACTTGTTGTAGCGTTGGGTTCTCATCAATAATAGCCTTTATTTGAGTAACTAATTCGCTAACACTTAACGTCATTGAATGACCTTGTCTAGGGTTGCGTTGACGAGCTTGTAGCTGTCTTCATCACTGAATTTCTTGGATAGGATAATTGCCTCATCGATGATGACGCTCTTAGGTGTATCAAGTACCTTCTGTTCAGCCAGTGCTAACAACAGAATCGCTTGTTCAATGAAGCCAAGTCTTTCGAAGGTCCAATCGATGAGCTGTTGATCCAGTAAGGTTCGATAGTTCCTTATATTTTCTAAAACATTGTCAATTACGCCACTAAAATCGTCACTGAGCAATCCGTCATCACCTAAGATATCTTCGATTTTTGCTTCAGCCTTGACCAACATTTGATACAGGTAAATCATTGCGTTTTCACGTTCATTTTGACGGATCATATGCACTCTCCTACTTCACTATATTCTACCATATCTGCTATTTACATGCGAATAAAAAAGCCGCGTCGCGGCTGTTACTCAAAGTGAAATCCTAAAACATTGACATTGACTTTTTCGACAACGACATCGGCCATTTGACGAACGTCTCTGACAACCCGGTCTTGAATCTGACGAGCAATCCGATCAGCATTGAAACCGTACTTAACCTTGATATCGATATCGATTTTTGTTAAGCCCTTTTCAACGGTCGCGTTGATGCCCTTTCTAAATGAACCATCGACGACCACGAATCCTTCAATCTCTTCAATTCCAATGCGAGCAATATGTTCAATCACACTATACGTAATGTGAACACTACCCAGTTTACTTGCTTCACTTCTAAAATACTCATGTGCCATTTTTATCACCTCTTCTATTATACCATCTTCACTTGCGCTATTAAATCCTTGCCTTCGAAATACGAGCGTGTCGCCAGTTCATCCTGCTTCATGCGCTCCACTAGATCATCAATACTTTCGAACTTCAACTCAGGTCTCAGAAACTTTAAGAAGTGATAGGTTATCACTTCCCCATAAATCACCTGATTGAAATCGAGGATGTTGCCCTCGATCGACAGATGCACTCTAGTATTGAAGGTCAGGTTGTGACCAATATTGATCATGACCGGATAGAGTTCGTTTTTCACTTGCGCCACCCCGATATAGACACCCTGTTTGGGTAAGACATACTCATCATCCACGTAGAGATTCGCTGTCGGGAAGCCGATTTTCTGCCCCTGACGATTGCCGCCAATGACGGGACCACTCAAGTGGTAAGGCCTTCCCAGCATTTGTGTGACCTGTTCAATTTCACCCTGATTCAGGGCTTCAATGATTCGGGTCGAACTGATTTTAGCGTCTTCATACTGAACTAATTCTAACACATTAACCTCGAAGTTATACTGCTTAAGAAGTTCAGGCTTGCCAGAACCTTTGAAGCCAAACCGGAAATCACTGCCACAGGACAGGTGTTTGACATTCAATGGTAATAAAATCTTTTGAACAAAATCCTTGGGATCCATCTGACTCATTTCTCTCGTGAAATCCAGAATGAACCAATAATCCAGCTCCATCTTGGCACCCAGAGCAATCCGGTCTTCCATCATATACAAGTGCTTCTTGTCTTCGCTACTGGGGTGAATGACCTTGATAGGGTCTGGATCAAAGGTAATCAGACCGCATTTAATGCCATGTTCTCTCGCATAGTCCCTGGCACTATTGATGAGGGCTTGATGGCCAATATGAAGCCCATCAAAATAACCAATACAGAGGGCTAGCGCTTCTTTTCTTTCAACCGCATCCTCCAGGGATAACCTAACTACTTCCATTACCATAAACCTCGTTTGCTTTTATATTCGTTGCTATCGCCTACCCGATCGTAGATGGC
>JAAZEC010000182.1 GCA_012512495.1 Erysipelothrix sp. | reverse complement strand
TTACAGGTGAGTGAAGAAGCGCACCACATCCTTGAGACGCTCATGAAGCAATTCGTGGAAAACAAGACCAAGTACACATACTCGAAGTTGGGAGTCTTTCTCTGTCTTATAAGAATTGCTCACAAATTTGAAAACTCATATTTCTGTTCACAGTTCGTGGCAGAGATGCTACACATATCGAATGCGGTATCTTTATCTAAGGATGCGTCACTCTATTTGCCTAATGAACTTATTGAGGAACTGAAGAAGACCCCGCAAACACCGGAGTTCTCATTCGATCTAATATAAATTAGTTTGATCTACAGCCTTGATTTAATTAATCCATTACTTAGCACTAGATTGCTGTGATAGCGATCTAGTGCTTTTTATATGCCAATCTAAGGCCCAAAACACAGGACCATGATAAAATCAGGATATCTCATGCAATAAAAGACGTCCCCGACTCGTTACGTTGGTAGAAGTGGAGGACCACTATGTTTTTATGGACTGTGTTACTCAATATCGTGGATCCAATCTTTCAAAAACCCAAAACACATACTCTCGACCTGGATGAAACATTGCTCGCAAGAATCGGCCAGCGTGATCGAGAAGCTTTCAATGAGTTCTATGCATTGACAGAGAAGATTCTCTACAGTTACATCTTATCCATCGTCAAGGATCACCATACGACCAATGACCTGTTACAGGAAACGTACCTTAAGATTATGAACAGTGCCCATTTGTATCAGCCAATGGGTAAGCCGATGGCCTGGGTGTTCACGATGGCTAAACGGCTCTGTTACGACTACTTCAGGGAACAGAAACGTAAGAGCACGATTGATTTTGATGATATTGAAAATGTCGCTGAATACACCCATGAAGAGACCAGGGATACCCAGGAGCTTTTGGATATTGCGCTGGCTATCCTGAATGAACAGGAAAGGGAGATAGTCCTGTTATCGGCGATTACCGGATTAAAACACCGTGAAATCGCGGAGAACCTAGACATGAAACTTTCCACCGTCTTATCCAAATACCATCGTGCCATCAAGAAGATGCGCGAACACTTAAAGAAGGAGGGAATACGATGAGAGAAGAAAAAATCATTGAACAATTGAATCTTGAACTGAATCAAAGAGACTCAGACGTTTTTCATCGTATCGATTGGCATGGTGGTTACCATCCTGAAGAGAGCGCTCCGTCAATCAAGAAACGCCCATGGTGGACACTAACTAACCTCGCGATAGGGACTCTAGCTCTCGCGGCAATTGTGTTAATTGCGGTCGTGCTTACTCGGCAGCCAACCCCTGAGAGTATCCTCTATGTTGATATCAATCCGACCTTTGAAATCCATGTGAAGAGTAATCAGCAAGTAAAATCTATTACCTCAGATTCAATTGAGGGTAAGACTCTCTTGAACGAAATGGGTGAGGTAGAGAATGAGTCACTGGAAGTGGTTGTGAACCGGTTGATGGAAATACTGGATCAACAGGACTACTTGTCTACTCCTAACAATTTCTTAGTGGTAAGCACCAGTGATCAAGAGGATACTGTACTCGTTGAACAGGTAGATAAGGTAATCAAAGACTACCAGGTGAAAGATATTATTGTGCTTCACCAAGAAGTGGACGACGAAGATGAACAGCTGACTTCACTGTCGAAACAATATGGACTCTCCTATAGTAGGATGCGATTTGTATTACGGGTTCATGAGTTCTATGATGCGAAGAGTGTCGACGAGTTAAGCCAGCTATCGATTACTGAACTGATTGAGTATCTAGATGAGTCCGATAAGAAACTATCTGATTTCGATCGTAACTTGATTAATATCAGTATTAGTAGGCCTGAACCGGAACCAGAACCTACACCAGAACCAACACCTGAGCCTACACCAGAACCAACCAGTGTGACCAGGGAACAAGCACTCCAAATAGCCTATGCACATGCGGGAGTGAACGCCAGTGATGTCCGTGATTTACAGATTGAACTTGACGATGGTGAATGGGAGATTGAGTTTGAAGTTGGGAACACTGAATATGAGTATGATATTCGAGTATCCGATGGAACCATCACCAGTTATGACATCGATGTAGACGATGATTAAACAATGCCAGGCTAACTGCTTGGCATTGTTTTTTTAAGTAATTTGCACATCGATGCAATAAAATCGAAACATGAAACGTTAGGTAGGTGTAAAGGAGATAGAACAAATGAAAAAACATAAAGTGTTAACGCTAGCTATTGCGTTGTTATTAGTTATTGGATCCGTATTCTTATGGGATAACCAAGTCCGTGCCATTGGCAGTATCATCATCGATGTCAATCCAAGCATCGAAATGGTCGTCCAAAAGGATAACAAGGTCAGTGGGGTACTAGCCAAGAACTCAGAGGCAGAGGCTCTACTTCAAAACTATACTATAGGTGATGACAAAGAAGTCTACCAAGTTGCGGAAGATCTCACTGAACTCTTAATACAAAATGGTTACCTCGGACTGGACGTTGAGAACCACATCCTCATCTCAGGTGATATCGAAGAAACCTACCTGAACTCCACCAAAGCTGCGATGCAGTCATACTTAGGAGAACGTGACATCAGTGCCAATTTCATGGCCACCGTACTCAGTGACGATGATGATCAAGCAGACGACGTAGCATCAGCCGGTAAGATTAAACTATCGAAAACGATAGCCGAACTAACAGGTGATCTAAGTGTCGATGAACTCAAGAACTTGACACTAGGTGAGCTCTTCAACCTAATGAACGAAGTCAATCAGGGCGATGATCAACCAGTTAGTAATCCATCAACCCACATCGGTATTGATATGGCTGAGGAATTAGCCCTTGCTCATCTTGGTCTCAATCCAGCAGATGTCTACGATCGCGACCATGATGATCTAGACGATGGACATTACGAGATTGAATTTGAAGTTGGTGATAGGGAATACGAAATTGATATCCATGGTACCACGGGTGCTATCCTCAAATCAGAAATAGACGACTAAGAAGAAGCCGGGATACCGGCTTTTCTCTTGCGCTCAGTCAACCGCCGTTGCAAAGGG
>JAAZEC010000022.1 GCA_012512495.1 Erysipelothrix sp. | reverse complement strand
TGAATATTAACACCCTTTTTAGGCCGCGCCGCAAAAGGATTAAATTTACTCTTCTCCTGTTTTGTACTCATCGTTTCCCCCTTTTCCTAACCAAGCATGACATCCAGAATCATCATAATGGTAAAACCAGCAATCACTCCCCAAGTCGCATAGTGGGCACCCTTATTACTAGGATCCATCTGTGCCTCAGGAATCAATTCTTCAACGACAACATAAATCATCGCACCAGCCGCAAACGCCAGAGCATACGGTAGAATTTGTTGAGCCTGGGTCACAAGTAATGCCCCCAAGACTCCCGCAATCGGCTCCACCATACCAGACGCTTGTCCATAAAGGAAGGCCTTCGTTCTCGACATGCCCTCTCTTCTCAACGGTATCGATACAGCCGCACCCTCAGGAAAGTTCTGAATACCAATCCCAATCGCTACCGCCATCGCACCAAGCAGACCACTCATAGAAGGATCAAGTGCCACCGCCCCAAAGGCCACACCAACGGCAAGCCCCTCAGGAATATTATGCAATGTGATAGAGAACACCAGCAAGACACTACGCCTCAAGGATGTTGGAATCCCCTCAGGAGTCATGTTCTCACCAAAGTGGATGTGCGGAATCAGCTTATCCGCCAAATAGAGGAAGAGCGCTCCTAACACGAAACCAATCGCTGTAACAAGCCATGGTTTCATGTTCAAAGTCTCCGCCATCTCAATAGCAGGAGCTAACAATGACCAGAAACTGGCCGCTATCATAACACCCGAAGCAAAACCTAACATCAGGTTCAAAATTCTCTTCTCAATTGTCTTAAAAAAGAACACCAAAGCAGCACCTAGGGCTGTTAAGCCATAAGTAAAAAGTGTTCCCATTAGTGCTTGTTGCCATGGTTCAAGACCCATAAACCATTCCATTGACTCACCTACTCACTTGTTAATTATAGAGATATTTACACGTAACTGCAAATGAATTAGCTCATGTAAACTAATAAAGATAGCGATACACTTCGTGTGCCTCCATCGTGAAACCATTGATCCGTGCCATTTCAGAAATCGTCACCAATTCATAACCCTGTTCATCTAAAACCGGCAACAAGTACTCCACGGCCAATGTCGTCGTTTCATAAATATCATGCATGATAATGATGCCATTATCCTCAATATTAGCCAATACTTCCTTGATGATAGCCTGAGTATCCCGACTCTTCCAGTCCAAGGAATCGATATTCCAATTCATCATCGGATAAGGGATCGCTTGCTTCACGGCATCGTCCGCCGCACCATAGGTCGGTCTAACGGTTTTAGCCCCCTCACCAGTGATAGCCCTGATTAAATCATTCGTATGTTCAATCTCATATTGAATCTCTGCTTGGCTAACCTTCGTCAACTTAGGATGGCTATACGAATGATTACCAATCTCATGACCATGATCATAAATATACTTAACATTCTCAGGATATGCCTCCACTTGTAAACCCAATAATTAGAAAGTAGCCTTCCCACCCACCTTATCAAAAGCATCCACAATCCGGTTAGTATAACGATTGCTCGGTCCATCATC
>JAAZEC010000181.1 GCA_012512495.1 Erysipelothrix sp. | reverse complement strand
TCCGCATCTTCTCAACCTCATTCATCCGCGAAACCCGCGAAGAATCATTCAAGTAAGACTCCAGCTTCTCAACCTGGTTATCCAGCATTCTCTGATCCAACAGTAGTGAAATCCAAACACCACCCAGTAACAAGACCGTGATCAGAAAAACTGCCAGATAAATCTTGCCCGGTGTATTCGATTCTCTTTTCTCCTTGCCCTGTGCTCTATAAACATCGACAAAGTTTATATCATTATTTCTCATGGTTTACTCCGCCTCATCATTGTCCCAATCGCATTAACATACGGCTGTAAGCTCTCGCCCGACTGATTACTCACCAGATGAGGCATATCGAAGATAACACACGGTAGATTCAAGTCGGTCTCCACGGCCATTCTCACCTGTTCCACCAGTTCCTCTTCGCCCATCAAGACAATCTGGGTATACTCCTTAACACTCACCTTCGTGTACATGAACTGAATCATTTTATTCAAGTTCTCCATAATCTGAGGAAGCAGTTCCTCCTCCTGATTAAACGACACGCTCCGCGTAAAGGTATAGTCAAACGAATCAAACAGGTGCATCTTCAAGTTCGTTCTCGAAATCTTCAAGACAATCGACAATTGGTTTACATGCAAGTGGGAGGAAGCCTCCATCATTTTAATCAGCGTATTCACCCCGAAATCGCCCACCCTAACCCGCAGGTTCGCCTTCTTACAGACTTTCAGGTACGACTCAAGAAACTCCTGGTGGATCGCGACAACGAGCAGTTCAAGGAAGTGTCCCTCCTCATTCTCTATCTCATCCAAAATGACATAATCAATCAGGTAATCATTCGATAGATTAAGTGTATTCATCATTTCCGTACGAACCAAGACATCCAACCGTTTCCCCTCAACATAAGGAACCCGCAAGTCTCTAAAGATACTATTGAAATGGTTAAAACAAATCACCACATCACTTCGACCCTTAAAGCCATACTTCTTCAGCTCATTATCCAGTTTGTCAGCCAGCACATCCACTTGAATCACACCCTGTTGACTTGTCCACGACTCATCAAAAGAAAATGAGTGAGTTTTCTTCACGGTGATTTTCTTGTTCTTCGCCTTACCCTCAACCAGTAAGATACGATCCTCTGTAAACTCAATCGCTAACATTACGCTCCACCTCCTGCGGAAGAATACATTGTAAATATCGGCATAATAATCGAAACAACAATGAAACCAATAACCACACCCAGCACCACGATCATGACCGGCTCAATGAGCGACACCAGCTTCGACGTCGCCGCGTCCGCCTCCTCATCAAAATAGTCCGCCGTATCCGAAAGGATGTTATCCAGTGAACCCGATTCCTCACCTATGAAAATCATCGAAGAAAACATCGGATCAAAGCTCTGTGTCTTCTCAATCGCCTCGGAAATAAGTTCACCCTTACTAACCTGCATCAATATATCCATAAACTGTGACTCGAGGAAGCGATTATTCAAGACCTTACCCGTCGTCTCAATCATATCCAGTGTCTGAATCCCACTCGAATAGAGTGAAGCCATCGCCCTAGCCGCTCGCGCCGAATAAATCGTCCGTAGCAATTTACCAATCACTGGCAACTGAAGCTTCATCTGGTCAAAACGTAACCGAATCGAATCCACCTTCAACAACATCGAAACCCCAAAGAACAGGACCCCCACCAACAACAGTAACAAGAGCCAGTTATTCAGAATAAAACTGCTAATACCCATAATTATCTTAGTAGGCAGTGGCATCAGCTCGGGATCAAACATGCTCGTAATCGTAGGAAGCACCAACGTCACCAGCATCAAAACCACTGCCACCGACACAACCCCTAAAATAATCGGATAGACACTCGCCGATTTTATTTTATTATTCAATTTATTCTCTTTCTCAAAATAGACCGCCATCGAAGCCAAGGAACTATCCAAGGTCCCACCCAATTCACCAGCCGCCACCATGTTAATCAACAAAGGAGGAAACGCTCCCTCCTGAGCCATCATTGACGCCGACAAGGAGTTACCCTTCTGGACCTCTTCATAGATATTGGCATAGATTCCCTTCGTCTTCGCATCATCTGCCTTTTCCTGGACCATATCCAATGCCTGTACAATTGGTATCCCCGCATGTAACATGGTCGACAGCTGACGACAATAAACGACCAAGCTCTTAAGCTTAAGCCGCTTGATATTCGTAGTCGCACTCGATAGTTCACGATAGTCAATTAAGAAAAGACCCCGGTTCTTTATCGCTTGAACCAGCTGTGCAGGATTCTCAGCAGAGATGATTTCACTAACCTCTTTGCCATTGGCATTGATCGCTGTAATATTGTAATTTATCATACTGGTTCTTCACTTCTTTCCCCACGCAAGGTGACTTGGGTCTCAATCGTAACCACTTGTTGGTAACGATCAGGAACGGACTCTAACTTGATAAGCAACTCCAGACTGGCACTCTCACTCATCGTAAACTGCGCCACATTACTAGCCAACGCCGACCCATCCCGCATCAAGCTATTGCCAACTAAGCAATACTTATGAAAAGCGAAACGATAACAACCATCAGCCTCAAGGAACAATGAACCCTCCTGTTGATCTGATTCACGGATATCCTTCTCAATGACCAAGGCAGCCTGACGAAGACTCTGTTGGTTCTCAACCCGAGACTCTTCCTTCGTAAAGGTGGACACACTCTGATTGAACACCATATAGATTACACCCAGCAGAATCGATGTAATGAGTAAAACAACCAACACTTCTATCAGGGCGAACCCCCGTTTATTCTTCAGCACTGAGTCTCACAACCATTTCTACTTGGGAATAATCACTCGCATCATTCTCTGCCACAATTACGACTCGCCACAGATTCTCTGAATCAGTCACATCAAAAGTTGTTACGGTAATTTCATAAGGGTCATTAAACTTCACATAGGTATTCGTGGTATAAGAAAAACCATCACTCAACAGGGCATCATGAATCATTTGCTTGTCCGAATCACTACTCAGAGAAACCTCATTAATCCGTTCCGCCACCTGTTGTGTGTAGTAGGTCGCCTCCAGAATATCCTGGGAAATTGTATTATTATGATTCAATAGGGCGAGCGCAGGAAAAATCATCACAATTAAGATCGCAAAGATCGCCATCGCGACGATTGTTTCAATCAAACTCATTCCCCTTCTCAGACTCATTTATTCACCCTCTAGTTACAACAATCCACCATAATAGTACTACTTAATGCCATCTTTTTCAACTAGCACTGAAAAATAAACT